>CAZVDU010000065.1:0-22201 GCA_964625615.1 uncultured Pseudoalteromonadaceae bacterium
GACCAGAAGACTTTATGCAGTTTATTTTACGTTCGAGTGATGGTGAGATAATGCGAGTAAGGTTTGGCTTGCGTACAACAGATATCCCACTAGCAGCGCCAGTTGCAACACGTATGCTAATGGCTGCAGAAGCGAGTAGCTCGGCTGGAGAAGCCGCGCCGGCCTTATTGACAGAGTCGCCGTTCGACGTTGATATGTTGACGCTTCAAGAAGCGATTGATTTGGAGCTAATCGAGGAGTAATCCACCTTGAGCGAGTTGGTCTGTTTAAATGGATCAACTCGCTTTTTTACTTTACCTCTTAGCTCCCGTTAAAGGGAAGTTCACCGTCAGTCTAATCATAGTTACCACCTTTTTAACGTACCAACAATATCAAGTTGTCATCACATCAGGTTAATTAATCTGAAGTCCGCATTACCCTAACTTTTGTCTAGCAAGTTGTTTGTACAACAACTCCTACTCCGGAGCAGTGTACTCTGCTTTAATATTATGAACCTTCAAGCTGTGTCATCAGCAAGTGATGATGGCGCCACAAGTGATGATGAAATTGCCGATATCTCAGTAAGGCATCCGTCGGCACAACAATGGCTTGTGTTTAATTCTAGTGGATCTGATATTGGTAGCGGCCGAGGTGATGGTATCTGACGCTTCACCTTTAGGTGTCACAGTTCGTTAACTCGAAGACTTTATGTCGTTTATTTTACGTTGTAATGACGGCGAGATGATATGCGTAAAGTTTGGCTTGCGTACAACGGATATTCTACTAGCAACCTTCTATGCAAATGGCGGTAGAAACGAGTACTTGGAGAACGTAGGCTGCGCCGACTTTATTCTCAGAGTCACCGTTTGACGTTGATATGCTGACAATTTAAGGGCTGATTGAATTGGAGCTAATTGGCAGTTAGAAATCATATTAACTGTGATTGTTAGGGTATTTAGAGCGCTTATAACTATGCAATTATTCTGTTCGGATAGATTTTTTTGAGGTGATAAAAAGGCTTGATAGCAGATGCCATCAAGCCTTGGTGGGAAGGTTTGTAGTATTTACTACTGTTGTGTTTCACCTTCGAAAGGTTGCAAGATGACAGGACAATTGATCACAGCGTTCGAAGCACGTAAGCCAAATACAAAAGCATTTTCTATACCTTGACTGCCATCGAAGCTGGTTACTAATCCTTGGTCAATCAAGCCTGCTAAGTCTGCAAAACTAGTGATTGCACGGCGTTGGCCGTTAGCAATAGCTTCAGCTGTCCACATGTTCAGATGAGCATCCCACATAGGTGAGTAGTTATTACCCACTTCTGTCGAGTTGTCCGGGTCAAATGGGAAGATGTTCACAGGGTCGCGGTCATCATCAAGAATGGTTGAAGATAAACCTTGGCGCTCAACACCTTGTGGTGCAACGCCATCTTCCGTCACTGTCAAACCGTTGGTGTTTGGTGAGAAGCCTAGCAACACAGATTCGCCGTCTAAACCGCTTTGACCAAATACGGGTAGGTTAGCCATACGAGGAGCATAGGTACCGAGTTCGATAGTGGCCGGTACTGGATCAGACACATCTGTTACCAAGTGGTAGTAGAAGCGGTCACCGCCTTGCCAGCCATCAAGCAATTGCATATTAACGGTGCGGTTTTCGATATCAATCGAGTTGATGCGGTCATGCAAACCTGTGCTGTTAGCAATGATTTGCGCATTGATCACAGTACCACTTGGTAAGACAACTAATGATGAGTATTCTGCATCACCGACTGAGCCAGGTTGTGCTACTGAAGGTGGGAAAGCAGAATCTCCCGTACCAGGTTCTAGAATACGCTCTGGGCTAAAATCAACATCACCTCTAAAGATAATACGACCCGTGCCAGTGACTTGAACGCGTTGTGCTGCTGCAGCAGCTCCCGGTAATGCACCATAGCGAAGTTTCGGCGCTAGGATTGCTCCCATGATTTCAGCTGTCTCGATAGTCGAGGTTTCAGTGATGATGAAGTAAGTCGGCTCACCTGTTGGACCAATACCTTCGTATAGAGGTAAGGTCACGTTTGCCGCTTCATTATCACGTAGATTGTCTTCATCGACATCAATTGCTGATGGTAAGAACACGTTTAACTCATCACGGAAGCTGCGACTTGAACCATTGAAATCAGCGACTTCTCTACCTGCTTCAGTAGCACCAAGTTCAACAATAAGTTGTGCTTCAGCTTCTGGCGATAAAGGTACATCTCTGAATGAATTACTAAACCCTTCGCCAGCGGCTAACTCACCTTCAAATGGTTGAAGAATGACTGGGCAATTAATGACTGCGTTAGAAGCACGTAGACCGAACAAAAAGTCGTTTTCTGGACCTGTGCTCCCGCTGAAGCTTGTCACCAAACCTTGTTCCATTAAGCTATTAAGATCACTGAAACCTCTAATTGCTCGACGTTCACCGTTTGCAATAGCTTCGTCGGTCCACATGTTTAAGTGGGCGTCCCACATAGGTGAATAGTTATTACCCACTTCAGTTGAGTTGTCTGGATCAAATGGGAATACATTCACCGGATCACGATCATCATCGACAATGGTGGAACCAAGGCCTTGACGATTAATATCATCGACAGAAAGACCATCTTCATTGATTGTTAATCCGTTCACGTTAGGTGAGAAGCCAAGAAGGACAGTTTCACCGTCAATACCACTTGAACCAAAGGTTGGTAGGTTAGCCAAACGCGGCGCATAAACACCAAGCTCAATCGTCGCAGGACCTGGGTCAGACGCATCAGTCACTAAGTGATAATAAAGAGGGTCGCCACCTTGCCAACCGTCGAGAAGTTGGAAAGTTGCGGTGCGAGCCGTTGTATCAATCTCTAAGATACGGTCGTGGTTACCTGTAGCATTAGAGACTATCTGTACATTGGCCACTAAACCACTGGGTAGAACAACAAGTGAAGAGTATTCTTCGTCACCCACGGCGCCAGGCTGCGCAACTGATGGTGGGAAAGCCGTGTCAGTACCGCGCTCAAGCACACGTTCTGGCGAGAAATCAACATTGCCTCTGAAGACCATAAGGCCTTCTTCATTGATCTCAACCCGCTGGGCTGAAGCTGCGGCTGCTGGAAGTGCACCAAAACGGAGTTTAGGTGACAAAATAGCACCTGACAGTTCAGCTGTTTCTTGCGTCGACGTCTCTGTTAATATGTAGTAAACATTTTGACCTTCTGGGCCAATACCGCGGAACAACGGCAGAGTTGCATTGGCTTGCTCTGGGTTGCGCACGTTTTCCATATCGATTGAGATAGTGTTGGGTAAGAAGACATTCAAGTCATCAGAGAAAGCGCGGTCAGCACCGGTGAAATCTGCGACAGTGCGGTTTGATTCACGAGCAGCTGTTTCAACCAATAGAGCAATTTCTTCAGGCCCAGTGAGTACTTGTTCATTCGATCCTTCGAAAGGCTGCATGATAACTGGACAGTTAATCACTGCATTTGAAGCACGTAAGCCGAATACAAAGTCGTTCTCAATGCCTGGGCTACCAGCGAAGCTTGTTACTAAGCCTTGTTGTAACAAATCATTCAGGTCACTGAAACCTCTGATGGCACGACGTTCACCGTTTGCAATGGCTTCTTCGGTCCACATACTTAAATGTGCATCCCAAAATGGTGAGTAATTGTTGCCCACTTCGTTTGCGTTATCTGGGTCAAATGGGAACACGTTAACGGGATCGAGATCCTGGTCAAGAATGGTTGATGAAAGACCTTGCCTGTTGATATTACCCACACTGTTTTCTGTGGTGGTTAATCCATTAATATTTGGCGAGAAGCCCAAAAGTACTGATTCGCCATCCAAGCCACTTTGGCCGAACACAGGCAAGTTAGCCAAGCGTGGCGCGTAGACACCCAGCTCAATCGTCGCAGGTACTGGGTCAGATGCGTCTGTTACCAAGTGATAGTAGTAACGGTCGCCACCTTGCCAGCCATCTAGTAGTTCGAAACGCGCCCAGCGCTCTTCGATATTGATTTCGATGATGCGATCATGAAGACCAGAGTCATTTGCAATGATTTGTGCGTTGATAACCAAGTCTGAAGGTAAGACAACTAATGAAGAGTATTCTGCGTCACCTACAGCACCTGGCTGCGCTACAGAGGGTGGGAATGCTGTTTCTTCGCCGGGTACTAGTATACGTTCTGGACTAAAGTCGACATCGCCACGGAATATAATACGACCCTCTTCATTTACTTCAACACGTTGCGCTGCATCGGCTGCGCTAGGCAATGCACCATACCTCAGTTTAGGCGAAAGGATTGCCCCTAATGCCTGTGCTGTTGCTTGAGTCGATGTTTCTGTAATGATGTAGTAAGTCGGTTCGCCTGAAGGGCCAATACCTTCATATATGGGCAGTGTAACGTTCGCTTGTGTGGGATCGCGAAGATTTGCTTCATCAACATCTATCGCGCTTGGGATGAATACATTCAGCTCGTCTCTAAATGATCTATCGGCTCCCGTAAAATCCGAAACGGTACGCCGTGCTTCTAGTGCCCCTAAAGCGGCTATACTCTGAACTTCTTCTAGCTGTGCTTGAGCGGTTGCCTCGGCTTCTGATTGACCGGATTCACCCGCAGGTCCTGCTGGTCCCGTTGCGCCTTGTTCACCTTGAGGCCCTTGCGGACCCGCTGGACCAACATCTCCTTGTGCACCATCATCACCATCACAGGCGGCCAATAAGGCAATCGCTACCGCAACGCTACTTAATTTTTTTACTGTTTTAGACAAACGCTTTTTATCTGTAGGAAAAGGCAATCGACTTCGATCGATATGAATATTTGGTGTTCGCATTATATGTGCTCCTATTTAAAAGTTTTAAAACACTATATGTGTTTATTTTATTTTGATTAAAATATATGCAGTCTGTATTTTTTTATTAATGCTGGCGGTAAATTCAGTATTGCAAGTAAATTTCCTACCAACATGCTGACTATACTAGTAGGCAATTCTTCCGCCTTTCATCACAGTAATCCTAAATAGAGTAACAAAATAATCACTTTTGAAATTTAATGAACTAGTGTCGATTCATGCCTTTTAAAATAATTTTTTTATTTTAAGTTATTGATTTGTATTGTTTTTATATTTTATTTTTCAAGTACATTAAAAACGTTGTGAAATCAATAATGATAAAGTCACTATCTGATTATAAAAAAATGAAGAAAATGACATAATTTTTAGGGTTTATTTTTTCATGTTTTTATTATGCTACTAGTGCACATATTTACGTTGTGATGTTTTTAATAGGAAAAACAGAATGTATTGATTTATAAAATTGATTGGCATTGTTTTTAATAAGTACTATTTATTAAATAATATAAAAATATTACCTTGTGTATGTTATTTGATACGGTTCTATTTTTCTCGAGTATTAAGCTCAAGTTGCGGTTGATAAATAGCGAGTTGAAGCGTTAGGCTTGATGGATGATGTTGGTTAGCTTTTACTCAAGCTCGTTATTTAGAGGCGTGTGTGTATCGCTGAATCAACCTAATTTGTGATGTTCCGCTAGAGTATGAGGGATATTGATACGGGGCGCACAGGCTAGCCTTTGTAAGTCAAACTCATTCAACGAAGTCTCAGTGCTTTAGGTAAGCCTATAGGGCGTCAAGTTACTCGCTGCTTAGTTGTATCTTCTTAAAAAGCAGTCAGTATATATACGCTGGCACGCCTTATATTGGGGAGCCTATGAAACTCTGCGTGTCAAAGTTAGGTAGATTGAGCTGTAGGTTGGTACTAAATATCAGAAGAGAAGGTATTCATTTCTTGATCAACCATCACGTAAGGTAAGCCAAGTTCCTTGAGCCAGCTCTCTCCTTGTTCTTTGCCTTGTAACATAACAATTGTCGCAATAGTGCCGGCTATTATGCATTGAGGAGCCCATACACTTACCGATGCTAGACCGCTTACTGGCCATCCTGTTTTGGGGTTGATAATGTGGGAATAGCGAACACCATTGAGTTCAAAACAACGAGCATAGTCGCCACTTGTAGCTAGCCCTCCTTCTGTCATTGGAATGGTTGCAATGGCCGTATTTGTTTTAGCAGGGTGTTTAATGCCAATTTTCCAAGGGTATTTATTTGGATGGGGGCCAATCACTCTCATGTCACCTGCTAAATCAATCAACCCATGATTGATTCCTTGGGCCTTGAGCAAAGAGTCGAGTACGTCAGCAGCGTATTCTTTTACAATACCACCAAAGTCAATTTGCATGTCCTGTTCGGGCAGATAAAATGCATTTTGGCTTAACGTTAATTTATCCCAGCCAATCTTTTGCTTAAAGTGCTCAATGGTTTCTTGCTCTGGAATAACCGCCTTCTTAAAATCCCAAGCCTTTCTCAAAACACCTGAGGTTATGTCGAATAGGCCAGAACTTTGTTTATAAGCGGTGTCGGCATACTGCATGAGCATCCAACATTCTTCATCGAGTTGAAGGGCATTTTTGCCTGCTTGTTGGTTAATTTGGGTGACTAGGCTATCAGGAAGGTATCTCGAATATTTAGCTTCGAGTCTTGCCATCTCGTTAATGCAAATCTGGTTCACATGTTCGAATTGTTTTTCTGATTCACAATATAGCGTCAAGGCACAGGGAGATCCCATAGCCTTGAAGCTAGATTCATAAACATGCAATTTAGATTCGGATGTTGAAGCCAACAGTAAACAACTCAAAGTCAAGTAACCCAGGGTTGGCGACATCAGCACTTGCAAAACCTGTACTGCCACCACTCTCATACTTTTCAGCACTGATAAGGAGTGACCATCGTTCGAAGTCTTTTGTAGCTTTTAAGCCATAGGTAATGGCGCCATACTCTGACAATCTGTAATCCGTTGATTGTAAACCATCTTCCCTTGCAACTTCATAAAAAGGTTCATAGAAGAACGCTTCTGTTTGATCGTAGACACGAATAGATGGGATAAGTTGGAACCCAGCACCTAAGTTTTGATACCAAGCAAGGTCTAATGTGTTAGAGCGAATATCCCAGCTGTCATCGTAAAATCTATAGTCAACATGCAATGCGCCGCTAGCAGCATCACTAAAATGACGGAATTGCGCGGAAACTGTGCGGGCATTACGTGATTCTGGTCTTACGTCACTTTGCAGCTGAAAATTCAGGAACACTGCCTTATAAGGATCAGACAGGAAACCTGTTTTCCGGCTAAAGCCTACACCGAACTTAACCAAGCTACTTTTGGATAGGATCTGTGAATAGCTGGCGAGTACGGAATTAGATCGTCGGCTTTGTGCCGTTTGTGGTCTCGTATCAAACAATTCAATGTCCACAGGCGTAACATCATCGTTAGATACATCGCCAGAGATACTGTACGTTGCCAACTTGCTCTTAGACTCGATGCTATATTCGGCTGCGAAACTGGTTGAATCATAATCATCTTCAACAGAGCGAGCAACGGTAAATGATGCACCATGACGACCATTAGCAAACCCTAAAGTTAGCGCACCATCTGTACGTTCATCTTCTATCGTTGGGCCACTCAATACTTGTATTGCTTCACCTTCATCATTCAGTAGCGTAAACCAAGGCGAAGCACCCGATAAACGCTCATTTTGATAGTTAACACCAAGTTGAAACTTATCTGATAGAGGCGCAATTAAATTAAATTGATTGACGTCAATATCATACCTATCTAGCGGACCACCAACAGCATTTTGTTCGCTGATTTGATCTTCTTCATAGGTGTAAAAGCGATACCCGAAATCAAATTCATCGGCAACTTGCGCAGCATTAGCTTGGATGCCAGGCAGTGCCATAGCAGCTGCAGTTAAAGCAGTAAGAGCATTATTTTTCATTTAATTACAACCACACCCGCCACCAGAAGTTGATGTACCACCTGATGACGCCTCTTTAGCAAAATAAACATGGCGACGAAACGCTGCATGCATGGAATCGGGCTCGAATTGCATTTCCTTTTTGGTAAACCGACCTCTCTCCCACGGTTCTACAGTTGCACAAGCACTGCTTAAGCAGCACAGCGCAATGACGATTAGTTTTTTCATTGGACACTCAATAATGCGTTTATTTGATCAATTTTCTTTTGTGTTTTCTTTTCTTTAAAACCTGTATGCGTAGCCCTTACCTTGCCCTGTTTGTCAACAATGTAGGCGACAGGCAACCCTGGAACATTCATCGCTTGCGCCAAGTTGTTAGAGGGGTCTCGGTATATCTTAAAACTCGCTGGGTACTGCTGTAGAAACTCGGCTGCGTCTTCTTCACTTTCATCAAGATTTATCGCAATAACTTGGAATTCACTTTCGTCGTAGCTAGCCGTTAATTCATTCATAAATGGGAAAGATTTTCTGCAAGGCTTACACCATGAGGCCCAAAAATCAACGTATAAAACTTTCCCCTTCAAACTCTCCGCGGTGACTGTTTCACCACTTTTAAAATCTTTTAGTGAGAATGAGGGAAGTTGTGTTTGTCCAACGGCTGCCTTAGCCATAAAACTTAAAAAAACAAAGGTCAGTAATTGCTTCATCATCATTTAATGCCAGCGAGTTAAATTGGTTGCGATGATAGGAGATAAACGCAAGCATTATCAATGCCGCAGCCAAATTGTGATAAAAACGACATAGATGACATTTCAATGTTTGAATTAGCCTCTAAGCCGATTGAAGCTTGGTAAGATGTTAGAGGCATACCTTGTCAAAAAAGGTTCAAAATGCCAGCTTCTTAATATTATCAATGAGGTTTTTTTCTGTTTAATATCTTTTAAAGGTTGGTGTTAATTCGCCTCTGAAGTTTATCGCCTAAGTATAAAATGTGAATAGAGAACCTACCATCAGGATTGGCATTACTACGTGACGCCTTAGCTTAATCCAATAACTTTTTGCTTAATGTGGAAGATGATCAACTTAGGTTAATACTGCTACTATAATAATTACTATTAAGTGGAGCCGGTGATAACGAGTGATATATATGAATAAGTCAGTGATTTTGGCATTGATAATAGCGTTTCTCGTTAGCGCTTGTGGTGGAGGGGGAGGCGATACTGTACCTGCTGTCACCTCGCCACCTGTTGAAGAGCCAGCACCGTCTGATTCGCCTACGACGCCAAATTTGGATGTTCAGGCAGAAGAAGCTGCGCGTTTACTGAATCAAGCATCTTTTGGCCCTAGTTCTCAAAGTATTGAAGATGTGATGAATTTAGGCCTTGAAGGATGGATCGAACAACAGCTTGACATGCCTGCAAGCTCCCATGCAGAACGTGTTGAAATAGCTAGGCTTACAGAAGGTGTTGTAGGCGACGATACTGTCTCAAGAGAGAGGCGTATAGAAGCTTGGTGGGCAATCGCGTTGCAGGGTGATGATCAATTAAGGCAACGTGTTGCTTTTGCATTGAGCGAAATTATGGTGGCTTCTGAAAACAGTGTTTTTGCGCAAGATACATTAGGTATTGCACTCTACTACGATATTCTTGCTGAAAACGCCTTTGGAAACTTCAGGGAGTTATTAGAAGATGTCACTTTATCTCCCATTATGGGGCTCTACTTAAGTATGTTGGGTAATCAAAGAGCCAACGTTGAACTCAACATTCGACCCGATGAAAACTATGCAAGGGAAGTTATGCAACTTTTTAGTATTGGCTTAGTTGAATTGAATAATGATGGCACTACTATTCTTGATGGAAATGGCTCGCCTATTCCAACCTATGATCAAGATACTATTGAGGCGTTTGCTCGTGTATATACAGGGTGGAATTTTGCGGGAGCGACAGCGCAAACCTTTAATCGATTCTTTTTTAATTACAACACGCGTGAGCCTATGCTGCCAATTGACGCATTTCATGACACCACTGAAAAAGTATTGCTGAACGATTTCGTTGTACCTGCAGGACAGACTGCGCGAGAAGACTTGGCGATGGCGTTGGACAATATATTCAATCACGATAATGTTGGCCCTTTTATCAGCAAGCAGTTAATTCAAAAGCTGGTAACAAGTAATCCGACGCCAGCTTATGTGGAGCGAGTTGCCAATACGTTTAACGATGATGGTACAGGCGTAAGAGGTAACCTTGGCGCCGTTGTTAGAGATCTATTGTTGGACGAGGAAGCAAGAGAAGGGCCAACAGATTTCCCTGATACATTTGGAAAGTTAAGAGAACCTATCCTAGTCGCAACGCATTTATGGCGAGCCTTTCGAGCAGAGTCGCCAGATGATGTATTTTCGTTGGGCTTTCCTGAGTTTTTCTTCAACCAAGCGCCACTTGCAGCACCTTCGGTATTTAACTTCTTCTCACCTAGTTTTATGCCTCAGGGGTTGGTATCTCAACAAGGGTTGTTTGCACCTGAATTCCAAATAGCGACAGACACTTTCTTGGCTCGCCAGAGCAACTTCCTAGCGTTTTCGGTCTTCGCCGGACACAATCAGATTGAAGATCAAACGGATGATAGGATATTGATTGATCTGTCTGAGGAGATAGCGCTTGCTGACAATCCAGAGGATTTATTAACACATTTAGATATCTTGCTAATGGCGGGTAGCATGTCGGATAACATGCGGGATATATTAATAACTGCTTATGAACAAACAGCGGGTTTTGAGCCTACTGACCGCATAACAAACTTAATTTTCTTGATCATGAGCTCGCCTCAATACGTGATTCAGAAGTAAAGGGGGAAGGTGATGGTACAGAAAAAAGCACAACTCAATCGCAGAAACTTCCTACGCAGAACATTAGGTTCGTCATTAGGTGTCGCGAGTATGGCATCTGTAGGTGGCAGTTTAGGGATGGTTAACTCCGCTTTAGCTCAAAGTAGTGATCGTTTTGATGATTATAGGGCGCTTGTTTGCGTCTTCCTTTTTGGCGGCAATGATTCTTTGAATATGTTGGTGCCAACTGATAACGCTGAATATCAAATTTATCAAAATGTCAGGCAAAATCTGGCCTTTGCACAAGGCAGTCTGCTACCTATTAACCCAGTAGGTAATCTACCCTATGCCATTGGGTTACCTGATGCGATGTCTGCAATAAGGCCGTTGTTTGACTCTGGTCGGTTGTCTTTTGTATCTAATGTTGGGCCGCTGATAGCACCCGTAACAAAGCAAGAACTGATCAACAATATCGCTTTGGCACCGCCACAATTATTTTCTCACAATGACCAACAGGATAACTGGCATACGTCGAGGCCTGATGCGCCTTCTATTAGTGGATGGGCGGGCCGTATGGCTGATTTATTGTCTGAATCAAGTGATGCATTGCCTATTAATTTATCAGTATTTGGCAATAACTTGATGCAAACAGGCTTATCAACATCCTTGTTTTCTCTTTCATCAAGTGGACCAGAACAGTTCCAAGCACTTGACCCTCAACAAGCGTTTAACAATGAACGGATAGCGGTATATGAGCAATTACTTGCCGACAGCACTCATATTCTTGAGCGAGGGTATTCAAAGATTGTAAGCCGCGCTATGGCGAATAACCTCTTGGTGAGTAACGCATTGGAATCTTCTGTCGGCAGTAATACACCCTATCCTCCAAGGAATTTTCTCGCAAGTCAGCTCGAAATTGTGGCGAGGCTTATCAGTGTTGAGCAACAGTTAGGGCAGCGGCGCCAAGTTTACTTTGTTGGATTAGGAGGATGGGATACCCATGATCAGCAAGCAACGTTGCATCCTCAACAGCTAACTTTATTAAGCGAAGCGCTGGCAGCATTTCAGCAAAACTTAATGCAACTTAATATGGAAGACGCGGTGACAACCTTTACCGTGTCTGATTTCGGACGAACGCTTACCAGTAATGGCGACGGTACCGATCACGGTTGGGGTGGGCATCAACTTGTTATGGGCGGGGCAGTCAATGGTGGGCGAGTGCTAGGAACATTACCCGCGCTCGAATTGAATTCAGATGATGATTTGGATGATGGGCGCATCATCCCTACTGCATCGGTCGACCAATATATCGCGAGTTTAGCTACCTGGTTTGGCTTAACTACTACCGAGTTAAATGCGGTACTACCTAACCTCAATCGTTTTGATGCAAACGCCCTCAGTATTTTTGGCTGAAGTCGTTTGCAGATAGTGAGCTGTAGATCAATTACTTATACTGAGTAGTGTTAGCTACAAATATCTTTTTTGCGATTGAAGTTGATGACTTTTACCGGTTTGGATTTTCCATTTTCAAATACATCTATAGCGACAGAATAGCTTGTGATTAGAGGCCGAGCTTCTGTCAGCGTGATGTTGTAATGCGCATTTTCATTGATGTTCATCACATAATAAGAATCGCCTGTTAGCGCTTTAGTGTTGTATCCAATATGAGCGACTACTTTTCCAGTAGGTATCACTGACTCTTGAGTATTCGTGTTTTTGTTAACAGAAGATTGGGCAACTACCTTGTCATTCCCTTTACAAAAATCACCGTATAAATAGGTATCGACATAAGCATATGAAACCGTTATGGGAGGTAAATCAGGCGCTGAAAAATTGGGAGAAGAAAACGTTAATCGTGTTGTACTGGCCGTGTAACTTGTATCGATATGAGGGGATAAATCCCTTGTTGCAGAACAGGCTGATAACAATAAAGTTGTACCTAGTATGACATTGAATTTTTTAAAGCTAAACATCCTTTAAGTCCTCTTGTTTAGTCGATATATTACCTCGCTTAAATGCGAGTAAGGTGTATCCAAATCAAATGTAATTTTTCTTGGAGCTTAGGGAAGTTCTTCCTTAAATTAATATTTCATCCTTTTTACTCTAGGCAAAAAAGTAGCGACTCAGCTTCGGTTGTAGATTAGCCTACAGTGAACAGTTGTTAGCTTATTATGAAAGTACCGACAGAGTAAAGATGAAATTTGATACTAAAAAGCGATTTATCAATCACTTATGGAAAGTATTAAATATTGCACAATGTCCAGCACGGGCGAAGCGCGATGTTGAAATTCTCATTTAGTCCCGACTCCCAAGATTAATAAAGGAAGGCGAAAACAAATATCGGTTCTATTGCCTTATCGACTTGTATCAACGACTAACCTTAAGTTGTGCGCTTATTGAATGAGCTTGGGAGTTATCGAGCTTATAATAAAAGCCTTAATACATTGGTTTTACTTTGTAGTGGTCACTGTTTTGTCTAAAAAACAATGCTAAAGTAATCCTATAAACTCGACTGTTAGGATCAAGAATAATGAAAAAAGGGTTATTAGTTGTTGGATTGTTATTGCTGCTTATTGCAGGTGGTGTGGTTTTCTTCTTAAGTAGTGGTGGGGATTTTATTAAGGCGCAAATTGAGAAGCAAGGTTCGCTATACCTTGGTACTCCGGTATCTGTTGCCAATGTTGAACTAGCTGTAACCGAAGGCCGTTTGTCGATCAGTGAATTGAATATTGCTAATCCGGCAGGATTTAGAGATGCGAATGCATTTAGCCTTCACGCAGTTACTCTTGATATTGGTGATTTGCTCAACGAACCTTATGTTGTTGAAACCGTTAGTATTAATGCACCGGAGGTGTTATATGAACTTGATGCTAATGGGAAAGGTAACTTAGTTGTCTTGAAAGACAATCTTGACGCTAATTTGCCAGCGTCAGAGAGTGCGTCTGAACCAGAACCTGCTTCGTCAGATGGTGCGAACCCGCTGGTGATTGTGGAGAATGTCACGGTTAGTGGTGTGCGCCTTCAACTTAATTTTGAGAACTTACCAACAGGTGATTTGGAAATTGACACCAAAGCCTATGAGATTACCTTGCCTACGTTCAATGCTGGCTCGATTGGTAAACCCAATGGCATTCCAGCCGATCAAGTTGGTGCGGCTATTTTTGACATAATGCTGGAACAAGTGATTGATGCCGCTAAGGCTGAAGCTAAAGACAAGCTTAAAGATGAAGCCAAGGGTAAACTTGTTGAAAAAGCGAAAGATAAGTTGAAAGGATTGTTTAACAGAAATTAATCAGCCGCGATTGGTATTTTTCAAGAATGCTACAGGTTCTAGGATAGATCATTCCTAGAATCTGTCAGGCTTTAGGTGGCGAGGGAAGAGCCAGTAATATAGAACTCTTATCAGCTCGATCAATAATCTCAATCCGGGTATAGGAGTGATGGAAAAGTACAAGCGCAGCAGCTCGTGCTATTAGCTGCACTTTTGAGGCTTTAAAAATCTTTATGATAGTGATTCTGGGGCGTAAATTAGATGCTTTACGGTATCCCAAGGTTATAAGCATGTTAAAGCTCACTCCTCGTCTATTTTTTGTCTTCACCTTAGCCTTATTTATGAGTCAAACTCAAGCCGCTAATCAGAGTCTTGCTGATGTGCTGATGGATGAAGATGCGGGTTGTATGCAAGGTTCTGCGGCAGAGTTTGGGCGTTACTTAGGTGATTGGGATATTGCAGATCAAACATTACAGCAAGACGGTAAAACCTGGGTTGATGGAAATGGTGCGCGTTGGCTTTTCACCTGTGTTGGCAACGGCATTGCGGTACAGGATTTTTGGATGCCAAATGGCGCTGAAGGTGCTCCAGCACCCGGCGTGGGAACAAACTTACGTATTTACGATCCCAAAGAAGAGCGATGGGAAGTGACCTGGACAGCAACAAAAGCTCCTGGAAAAACGCATATTCGTGCTCAGCAAGATGCTCATGGTAATATGGTGATGAATTATGTATCACCCGAACAAAACCCACCTAGACGTATTACTTTCTTTTCCCCAACTAGAGAGGGGTGGGATTGGGTTATGGAGTTGTCATTCGACAGTGGAAAAACTTGGACACCGGTTTATAAAATCAAAGCAACGGCTCGTCAACAACGTCAGCCTCATTAAGCTTTATCAGGTTTCACAAAAGGACTTATGAGACTATTTATTGCAGAAAAACCTAGCCTAGGTAGAGCGATCGTTGATGTTTTGCCTAAACCCCATAAAAAGAATGATGGCTATATTGAGTCAGGTAACGGTGATTGCGTTACTTGGTGTATTGGCCATTTATTAGAGCAGGCTGAGCCCGAAGACTACGACGCTAAATATAAAAAATGGCTTGTCGAAGATCTACCGATCATTCCGAGAGAATGGAAGCTAAACCCCAAAGTCAAAACCAAGAAACAACTCGGTGTTATCAAACGCTTAATCAAACGAGCTGACGTTATCGTAAATTCAGGTGATGTTGACCGTGAGGGACAAATCTTAGTTGACGAAGCCATAAAATATTGCGGTGCTAGCCAGTATAAGATTGATCATGCATTACGGTGTCTAATTAGCGATATGAATCCAGCGGCTGTTAGAAAAGCTGTTAATCATTTAAAGCCTAATCGAAATTTTATTCCTTTAGCGGTATCTGCGCTTGCCAGAGCGAGAGCTGATTGGCTGTACGGGTTGAATATGACGCGGCTTTGCACGCTCCAAGGGCAGAAATCCGGCTATCAAGGTGTACTGTCAATCGGGCGTGTGCAAACGCCTATACTCGGGTTAGTGGTTAACCGTGACCTTGAGATTGAAAGCTTTGTTTCTAAGCCATTCTACGAAGTGATTGCTCATATCAACAGTACGCTAGGCGACTACCAAGGAAAGTGGAAACCTAGCAAGGCGTGCGAGCCTTACATGGATAATGAAAAGCGTGTACTGTCCAAAAAACTCGCGTTAAATGTGGTTAGACGTATCCATAACCAATTGGGCAAGGTAACCAAGGTTAATCAAGATAAAAAACGACAAACACCGCCTTTACCGTTTAGCTTGTCGGCGTTGCAAATTGCAGCTGCAAAAGCGTTTGGCATGAGTGCGAAACAGGTACTAGATATTGGTCAGCAACTTTATGAAAAACATAAACTGATCACCTATCCCCGCTCTGATTGTCAATACTTACCTACAGAACATCTTAATGATGTTGGGGCAGTTACACAGGCGATTCGCTCTGTATCATCCAAACTCAGTACGATGCTTGACTCGGCTGATCTCAATAAAAAGAGTAAAGCATGGAATGACAAAAAAGTAAGCGCGCATCATGCCATTATTCCTACGGCCAAATCGAAATCGACAGGTGTATTATCTAAAGACGAAGAGAAGATCTATGAGCTGGTTGCTCGCCAATATGTCGCCCAGTTTTACCCAGACTTTGAGTATTCGGATAAACAGATTGATACCGAAATAGCCGGAGGGCTATTTATCAGTCGGCAAAAGGATATTATTCATGACGGATGGAAAGCGTTATTCCCTAAACCTAAACAAAACAAGGAGGACACGGGCTTTTCGTCGAACAGGTTACCGGATTTAAAGGTTGGTAATGAGGTTGAGTGCTTAAAAGGAGAGCTGGTAGAAAAAAACACAACGCCTCCCAAGCATTTTACTGATGCAACTTTGTTAACCGCCCTTACCGGTATCGCTCGTTATGTGACAAATACAGAGATTAAAAAAGTACTAAGGGAAACCGATGGTTTAGGCACCGAAGCTACTCGTGCAGGCATTATTGAGTTGTTATTTAAACGTCAGTTCTTAACCCGAAAGGGTAAGGAAATCAGAGCCACTGATGTAGGTAGGCAACTCATCACTGCACTGCCTTTACAAATATCTCAGCCTGACATGACGGCTTTTTGGGAGTCACAATTAGAATCCATTAGCGTGCAGGCGGTGACTTATCAGTCTTTTATCAGCGGTGTAGAGCAAAACTTAGATCAACTGATTGGTCATGTGAAAGATGTGAGTTTTAATGGCCTGCCACAAGCCACAGTGAAAAAGAGATTCAGACGAAAACGCAAGCCTAAGAGATAGCTGAAGCGATAACTCGCCAGCTTATTGGAACTTGGTATAATGTCTGTTCCTGTTTCAATAATTTTACTGACTAAGTCTATCTGTGTCTGAAAACGAACCTACCAGAAAGTTTATCCATATTGATATGGATTGTTTCTATGCAGCGGTAGAAATGCGAGACAACCCGCAGTTAAAAGATATCCCCATTGCTATTGGTGGCAGTGCTGATCGTCGCGGTGTTATCTCTACCTGTAATTATCCAGCAAGACGATTTGGTGTGCGTTCTGCGATGGCGACGGGCCATGCGCTTAAATTATGTCCAAACCTGACGCTTTTACCTGGGCGTATGGAATTGTATGTTGAGACGTCTCAGCAGATCCGACAAATCTTTAAACGTTATACTGACAAAATAGAGCCGTTATCTTTAGATGAAGCTTATTTGGATGTTTCTGAAACGACACTGTTTGGTGGTAGTGCGACTCTAATGGCAAAGGATATAAGGCGGGCAATTGAAGAAGAAACGGGCTTAACGGCCTCGGCTGGGATTGCACCCATTAAGTTTGTCGCCAAAATAGCCAGCGACGAAAACAAACCCAACGGTATGTGCGTGATCTCACCGACTAAGCTAGATGACTTTGTACGAGAGCTGCCTTTAGGGAAAATACCGGGTGTGGGTAAAGTCACGTTGCAAAAGTTAAACAACCTAGGGCTCTACACCTGTGAGGATGTGCGACATTACGAGCTTGAGCAACTGATTAAACGCTTTGGCAAATTTGGACCTGTAATTTGGCAGCGCAGTCATGGTATTGACGAGCGAGGATTGAGTGTTGACCGCAAGCGTAAATCAGTTGGTGTTGAAAGAACACTTGCAGAAGATATTTATACTGAGCAAGCTTGTTGGGAAGTGATCGAGCGATTGATTCCCAAGTTGGACCAACGGCTTGAAAAGTCGCAACCGGACAAACGTATTCATAATTTAGGTATAAAGCTCAAGTTTTCTGATTTTCAACAAACGACTATAGAGCATAAGTGGCCAAAAATAGATTTAGCGCAATTCAAGTTATTGTTAACACAAGTGCTCACTAGACGATCGGGACGGGGAATTAGGCTGGTTGGATTACATGTCACTCTGCCTAGTGAATTACAATCCCTTCAATTGGAACTACCTCTTGAAGATGACAAAGAATGATCAGGGTAAGACTGAAAACATTAAATAGGGAAAAACTATGACATTAAAAGTCGGTAAATATCGTCATTACAAAGGTAATGATTACGAAGTTATTGGTGTAGCAACGCACTCAGAAGATGAAAACCTGTTAGTCGTCTATCGTCCACTGTATGGCGAGATGGACTTGTGGGTAAGGCCGCTTGAAATGTTTACCGAATCCGTTTTTATTGATGGGAAAAGTGTTCAGCGTTTCACTTATATTGAATAAGTGCGATTGTTTAAGTTTTTGAAAAGTAAAGATTTATAGTAAGTGACGTATTGCTGTCGTGTGTCAGAACAGTGACTGACGTCCAAGTGACGTCGATTTCCGATCAATGCAATGCCATGCTGGCGTCGTCTACTTAGGAGTAATAAAATGACGGACAACAATATCACTTATAAACAAAAAGCTTTCCCCTATTGGCGCACTAAATTTATCAGTTACTTTGATATAGGTGCACACACTATCCAAGTGGATTTGTCGACGATCAATGCCAGAGAAAGCGTTTTTGTTGATGATGTATTAGTCTCCAAGATCAGGAATATGGGGGATAAATCAACACATCGCTTTGAAATTGATAATGAGCAGTTTGAAGTTCTCGTTGATATCAAAAGTACCTTTGTTGGCCCTATTGATATCACGTTAAGAAAAGATGGCGCTGATATCGACGGAGATCACTGGGTATTTCCCTATAGCCGACCTGGTACAATTGTTGGTCTTCTGTGTGCAGCAGCAGGCTTTACCGCTGCTATTCTCTTTAATACAGTCTTTTAGGGTTCGCTTATATGGATCTAAATGCGTCTGAAATTAGGGAAAAGCGCAATAAGAATGGTTGGACACAGCAACAGTTAGCGGACATTAGTAACTTAAGCTTACGAACCATTCAACGGGTAGAATTGAATGGTGTGGGCTCTTTAGAGACGAGCAAATCACTCGCTGTAGCATTTGACGTGGATAGGGAGCTATTGCTTGTTATTCCTGAGTCGAAAGAGGCTAGAAAGAAAGCCTACCAACAAGTGCCTGCGTATTTCTTAGTGCTAAGCTTTATTTTTGGAGTGTCGGTTGGTGTTCTAGCGTTGAGAATATTCAATTAGTGCCGTAATCAAGGTATAGCTACCCAACGTTTTACGAAACCTTGGTAGCTATACTTTTTATCCTGATTATGCTTTTTTAAATAGCACTTCTGGATTCATCATGGTTTTGATTTCAAGCACATTGCCATTGGTATCTTCAATGAAAAATGTCTCTTGTTCGAATTCAGTGCCTATAAAGCGGCGGTAAGGTTTATCAAGATAATCGAAGGTTTCTGAGGCTTCAATTCTGCCTTTTAACGCTTGGAATACGTCTTCTGTTAAATGAACACCGAAGTGAGGTACTGCGACAGCACCCATATCAACGTCATGCCTTACTTTGGGTAATTGTTCTTTACTCTCATGAAGTGTTAATTCATTACCCCAAAAATCGATATCGACCCAACGACCTTCTTCGTTATTACCTGTTTTACAGCCTAATAAATCACAGTAAAAGGTTTTAGCAACTTCTAAACTGCCCGCAGGAACAGCAAAATGAAAACAATTAGACATAATATGACCTTTAGTTAAGTATTTTGTCTATTCTTCCATTTGTCCGAAGAAAATTCATCATAAAATCACCAAAATCGAACAATATTCTCATTTTCTGGAGGAACGATTTATAAACACGCTCGCTTTCTATGGGGCTGCAAGCACTCCGTTAAGCAAATAAGGCTGCCAGGAGCCCAATGATTCCGCCAAAAACACCACCCCAAACAACTAACCAGCCTAAATGCTCTTTGATCATATGTTGGATAATTTCCTTCACCGCTTGCGGTGTGAGTTCATCAAGGCGTTGTTCAACAATTTGGGAAACTTTTTGATGCAGATCGGCTGAAACATCAGGTTGCTCCAATTGCTCCTCTACTGCAGATGAAAACTCAGGAGTTTGTGTCATGTTGACGATAGATTCACCCATCTTCTCGATAAAAGGTTGGCGCATTGGTTCTAATGCTTCTACACCGCCAAACATGCCAAGCATTTGTCCAAATGATGACGCTTTTATAACCTCGACGAGTGAATCAAAGGCGGGGGAAAGGTCGAGTTTTTGAATAACAGGTGACAAGTCCATCTTACTGGCTTGATTATTATCTGCTAATACGCGTTGGATATTTTCCTGATTGAAGAATTGTTCCATGATTAGGTTTCTAATCCCAATCTTGAAATCTTCGAAGTGCTCAGGGATAACACCAGACCCATAAAGGCCAGGTACTTTCTCAAATAACATATGAACAGCCAACCAGTTGGTTATTGCACCTGACAGGGCAAATAAGCCAATTGTTTTCACGATAGTATGCTCAGTAATAAAACCTATGATGACTAAAAGTAATGCAAGGCTATTGGTTAATACGCTTTTATTCAATTTTGGGTTCCTATGAGACGCATTTTGAGAGCGTTTATATCAATAAAAAGACAACTGTCAAGGCTATTTAAAGGAGCTTTTATTGTCCAGTAGAGTAAATTTAGTATTTTATTTAAGGATTAGTGTCGACGAGATGCTTTTCTTTGTTATAAAGTGGCTCTAAAGGTAAGTAAGCACAGAAAACTAAAATAAAGGAAAGAAACATGTCCATCCAAATCTCAATCGATATATCCGATCAGGATTTAGAGCACTTTCGTAAACTAATGAATGAAGCCGTCGAAAAAGTCAGTGGATTAGATGAAAGTGCAATCATTACAAAGGCCATGGCGGCATGCGATGAAATGTCCAATGCAAACCTTCCTGACTTTGTCGCGAATAGGCTGGATTCATTAAGAACATTGGTTGAAATGGTACAAGACAAAGATTGGCAATTACCTGAAGAAGAGAAAGCTGATGTATTGAGTTCGCTAGCTTACTTTAGTGAACCTCAAGACCTTGTACCTGACGATATTCCCGTCCTAGGTTATCTTGACGACGCCATTATGATTGAATTGGTTATCCAAGATTTATCACTCGACTTGAGTGCGTATAATGAATTTACAAGCTTCCGTAGTACTGAAGAAAGTCGTCGTGGTGGTGATGCTGGTGTGTCGAGAGAGTCATGGTTAGCCGGTAAACGTAAAGAAATACGTGGTAATTTACGCAGAAAGCGTGAGTCATCATCGCGCCGTCGTGTTTTTGGTCGTGTGTTCTAAGGGCAACTGGCTTTTTACACCTGACGCTATTAAAGTTAATCATACGCATGTCGAGTAATAATCGAAGTTTGACATGCGTTTGTACTTACCTTCTGTAGGTACTTCTTCTTTTCAAATGCTTTCTGTTACACGTTCTAATAATAGTGTCTGCGGCAAAGCCGCTCTCTACACCCTGTAAGTTTTCGAGTAAACAGTAATTGTATTTCACCTCTGATTTTCTGAGAAAATTAGGTTTTTCATACGTAGCCTGGCAGGTTGTGCGGATCAGTATAGAGACTCTATCGAGCTTGGCGGCTTTTAAGTAAGTCAATAAACAGTCATCGATGGCTTCGTTTCTGCGTTGCGCCTCAACAGGAGCTGATGGGGTGGATAGTATGATTAAAATCATGAGCAATATAAGTGGCATAGCGTTTCCTTTTCCTTTTTATCTAAAAATAGTCATTGCAGGCTTAATCTTTACTGAACCTGATCAGCTTTTTTGTTAATGCTCTGGAGAGAAAATAGATTTTTGTAAGTGTGATACGAAGGAAGATGAAAAATATTAATGTAAATGATATTGATTCTCAATTAGATTGGATGTAAGATTTCTGCGTTTTCAATTAACAGGAATAAGAACGTTGAGATTGTTAAAAGTATCTGCAGCTGTTGCATTTGCATTAATGACACAAGGTATGGCGTATGCCAGTGAAGCTGAAGCCGTTGCAGCAGTAGCTGCTGAGAGCGATTCTGAAGATATTGAGCGTCTTACAGTTACCGGGCGCGTCCTATATACCGACCAGGTTACTGCATTAAAGACACCCACGCCGATTATTGATGTGCCTCAGTCGTTGTCTATTACGACTGCTGAAGAAATTGTCAAGCAAGGTTTTGATAGTATTGGTGATATCGTTTTATATACGCCTGGTGTGACACAATCTCAAGGTGAAGGTCACCGTGATGCCGTTGTTATTCGTGGTGTTCGCTCAACCGCGGACTTCTTTATCGATGGCGTTCGTGATGATGTTCAATACTACCGTTCACTATACAATCTAGAGCAAGTCGAAGTACTTCGAGGCCCGAATGCGCTCTTCTTTGGGCGTGGTGGTACAGGTGGTATCATCAATCGTGTGACTAA
>CAZVDU010000066.1:0-22009 GCA_964625615.1 uncultured Pseudoalteromonadaceae bacterium
AACCATCAAAATGGCAAAAGTACTGATTTAATCGTTCATAGCCTGGAGTTTGATACCGGCTTGAAAGACAAAGATTTTAATCAAGCTACCTTAAAACGTGCTCGTTGATAGAAAGCATGTCATGTTTTTGTGGTACAAGACGATGCTCTTTATTGTAATGATTATTGATATTTTAGGATGTTAGTGAATACAAAACTTCTTGCTTGCCTTGTTATGTCTGGATTGAGTCTAGCCAATGTTAAAGATGGCCTTGCTAAACCAGAAATAACGGGTACATCAGGCCTGGAACAACGCTATTTCTTTCAAGAATCTCTTTTTAGAGATTCTTTTAGTGGACAACTTTCGCTGTATGCAGAGCCAGAGTTTTATTGGGATTTAAATGATGGTACAGACAGCCTTGTTATAAAACCTTTCCTGCGAGTTGATCAAAGAGATGATGAACGCACACATGCTGATATTCGTGAGTTTCTATGGACCCATGCCAGTGATGATTGGGAGCTTAAAGCCGGTATCGGTAAGGTGTTTTGGGGGCAAGTCGAATCGTTACATTTGGTTGATGTCATTAATCAGACTGACTTTGTTGAGACTATTGATACCGAAGATAAACTTGGCCAACCGCTAGTTAGTCTATCCTTGATAAAAAGTTGGGGTACAACGTCCTTTTTTGTGCTGCCTTATTTCCGAGAGAGGACATTTGCAGGTAGTGATGGTCGTTTCCGACTGCCACTTGAACTCGATATCGATAATCCGATTTACGAGTCGAGTGAAGAAGAGAGTCACGTAGATTGGGCGGTGCGTTGGGAGCATACACTTGGTGCTTGGGACATTGGTTTGTCTTATTTTGATGGGACAGCACGTGAACCACTTTTTGTGCCTGAAGTGAGGTTGGACAGTGCTGGAAATCCTGAGACTTTCTTACGACCTTTTTATCCGCAAATGCAACAAATTGGCGTTGATATACTGGCTGTTGTTGGATCTTGGTTATTGAAGTTTGAAGGCATTCAGCGTGATCAACTCGATGAAACTTTTATAGCTGTGGTTGGTGGGTTTGAGTACACCAGTGTCGGCGTTTTCGATACTCAGTACGATATTGGTTGGCTGGTTGAGTACCAATATGATGAACGTGGCGAGCTTGCAACGACTGCCGGTCAAAATGATGTGCTGCTAGGTACGCGTTTTGTCTTTAATGATATTGATGGTACTGAATTTCTATTGGGGTATGTGCAGGATCTTGACTACTCTGACAGCCGTTCTGTCTTTATGGAAGCGTCAAGCCGTATTAATGATAGTTGGAAGTGGCGTTTGGAAAGCTTTTTATTTTCGTCAGATGAACCTGAAGACTTTGCTTTCTTTTTTAGGCGAGACGATTATGTCCAATTTAGTATTGAGCATTTTTTCTAAGTTGGTTACTGCGTTGCCGCCTGATAAAAAACCAATGTCATCATGATGGGGCAACAGTATTTTAAGTAATAACTAAGCCATAATTGAGCTTTAGTTTGACGAGGCAAATAATGACCTTTGTGCCATAACCAACCAATCACGATAAAATAAAACAACCCCATCAGTGGCAGCATGAAATGCGTCAAAACCGTTATTACGTTGCCGAATAACAAGCCAAAGTTTAAGACAATCAACAAACTTAATAACGCTATTATTGCACTGGTTATTAATGTTGCTCGTGGCCTGGAGACGTCTCTTGATTCCGTTAAATAAGAAACGGGTACTTCTGTACTTGAAATAGTGCTGGTTATTGAAGCGATGGTTAGCAAGCTAAAGAAAGCAATGGCTAAAAACTGACCGACACCTCCTAATGAATTGAATAAAACAGGCAGTATGTCGAATATCAGTTGTGAGCGACCAATAAGTTCACCGTCTTTTGTAATCTCTGCACCAGCGCTTTGTGCAGCATATAAAGCTGGGATAATAAGCAGGCCAGCTAATAACGCAACGCTAGTGTCTAATGCAGCAATTGAAAAAGTAAGTTTGCCTAAATGTTCGTCTTTTTTGAGGTAAGAGCCATAAATCATCATGCCCCCAACACCGATAGACAGCGAGAAAAACGCTTGTCCCATAGCTGATAGAATAAGTTGCGGATCCTTCAGTTGAGTAAAATCTGGATAAATGAACTGTTTTAATCCAATGTCTGCGCCGGGGAGTTGTAAGACATAAACAATGAGGAATACTAAGATCAGCAATAGGGTAGGCATGAGGCGTTTTGACCATTTCTCAATACCTTGTTTGACCCCGGCTGTAATAATGGCCGCTGTTATTCCAACAATAAGTAGCGTAAATATTGCGTTGCGACGAACACTCGATGTGCTAGCAAATTCTGCAAATTGAGCGAACCCTAATGCGTTACTGATGCTTGCTAATGTATGTGCGAGCATCCAACCAGCGACTATGGAATAAAAGCTCAGCATCATAATCGCAGCAATTAAATGCGTATAACCAGAAGCCTTACCTAATCTATAGCGAGGTGAGCAGGCTTGGGTCATTGCGACCACAGGGTTCTTACCTGCACTATGGCCAATAGCAAGTTCTGCATAAAGGGCTGGGATAGCAAGTAATAATATAACGAATAAGTAGACTAAAACGAAAGCTCCACCGCCATGATTAGCAGCTTGTGTAGGAAACCCCCATATATTGCCTAGCCCAACTGCTGAGCCAGCAGCGGCGAGTACAAATCCAATTCGAGTAGAAAACCCTTCGCGTTGATTCAGCAACGCGATATCACCTTGATTAACTTCACCTATTCAACACCTAAATGTTTGGCATGGAATAAGAAGTGATCTTCAATGAAACTTGCTACAAAAAAGAAGCCATGATCATAGTCAGCATGGTATCTAAATTGAGCGGGATAATTGATATCATTGGCGATTGCTTCTAACGGCTTAGTTAGATGCTGTGAATCAAGGAACTCATCTTTCTCTCCCTGGTCAACGAGCATAGGTAGCTGCAGATAGCGCCCCTGTTGTTCAAGCAAGGCACAAGAGTCGTATTGCTCCCAAGTACCCTTATCATTACCTAGGTAGTGGCTAAATGCTTTTTGTCCCCATGGGCAATTTATGGGATTAACAATAGGTGCTAACGCAGAAATGGAACTGTATTGCTGTGTGTTAGTAAGTCCTACAACAAGTGCACCATGCCCACCCATTGAATGGCCGCTAATCCCGGCTTTTTCCGTAACATTAAAATTGGCTTTAATGAGTTGAGGCAACTCGGAAGAAACGTAATCGTACATACGATAATGCTTATTCCACGGCTCATGAGTTGCGTTCAGGTAAAAACCAGCACCGAGGCCAAAGTCATAAGCCTTATCGGGATCATCAGGAACATCATCGCCTCGGGGGCTCGTATCAGGTGTGACAATAATCAGCCCAAGCTTGGCGGCCATCCGTTGCGCACCAGCCTTAGTCACAAAATTTTGATCATCACAGGTCAACCCTGATAGCCAATATACAATCGGTGACGGCTTTGATTCATTGTAATTTGGCGGTAAGTAAACAGAGAACATCATCTGGCAACCTAAGCTGTCAGAACGATGAGAATAGCGTTGTTGCCAACCATTAAATGAGCGATTACTGCTTTCTAGAGAGAGTGTCGACATAATCTACAGCTTACTCCTAATAATGAATGACAGAGCGAATTGATTCACCCTGATGCATTAAATCGAAAGCTTGATTAATATCGTCTAGTGGCATCGTATGGGTGATGAAAGTGTCTAACTCGAATTCACCGTTCATGTAACGATCAACATATTCAGGTAATTGGCTTCTTCCTTTAACACCACCAAACGCTGTCCCACGCCACACACGGCCTGTGACGAGTTGGAATGGACGTGTAGTGATTTCTTGGCCTGCACCAGCAACACCAATAATCACGGATTCTCCCCATCCTTTGTGGCAGCATTCTAGTGCCGAACGCATAACATTGACATTGCCGATACACTCAAACGAATAGTCGACACCGCCGTCTGTCATTTCAGTAATCACTTCCTGAATGGGTTGGTTATAGTCTTTGGGATTGACACAATCTGTGGCGCCAAGCTGTTTAGCAATATCGAACTTGTCAGTATTTATATCAATGGCAATGATACGCCCTGCGCCAGCAATGCGAGCACCAATCAGTACAGATAATCCAATACCGCCCATACCGAATACGGCGACCGTATCACCCGGTTGCACTTTTGCTGTATTCATCACAGCGCCAATGCCTGTAGTCACGCCGCACCCTAACAGACAAACTTTTTCCAAAGGCGCTGATTTTGGGATTTTTGCGACGGCAATTTCAGGGACAACGGTATGCTCTGCAAAAGTTGATGTGCCCATGTAATGATAGATAGGTTTACCGTCGATAGAAAAACGTGATGTGCCATCTGGCATGACACCTTTACCCTGCGTTTCTCTAATCGCCTGACAAAGGTTGGTTTTACCAGACAAGCAGAACTTACATTCACCACACTCTGGCGTGTATAACGGAATCACATGATCACCAACGTCGACAGACGTAACACCTTCGCCAACGGCTTGAACAATACCAGCGCCTTCATGACCCAAAATAGCCGGAAAAATTCCCTCTGGATCTTCGCCTGATAGCGTAAAGGCATCAGTATGACAAACACCCGTTGCGGTTAGTTTAATAAGTACTTCACCGGCTTGAGGTGCTTGAAGTGTCACTTCTTCAATGGTTAATGGTTTACCAGCAGCCCAAGCAACGGCTGCTTTCGTTGTGATTGTTTGACTCATTCACATGTTCCTAATAAACGTATTCTGTCTCGAGCCCACGTTATGTCATCAATTGAATATCCATTGACACAAAGTGACTCGTCATTAAATTTTTGTTGCAGTTGTTCAACTGCTAGCTCTTCCATACGAATCTTCCATTCACCTGTCGCAGGTAAAGAGTTTAAGGATATATCGCGCTGTAGGTTTCTTGGTGCATTTTGTCGGCCACCTTGCCTAGGCACTACTTCAGGTTGCCACGATAATCCGTACGCAAACTCCATTTTGCCAGCATCATTGACGCGACTAGTATAATGCTCTTGTGGAGGCGGTAGCTCCTTTTTTAATACACAAGCAGATAACAGAGGGACTATCAAAATAAGCGCGTACCGGCAGTAATTCATTGTGCTCTCTATTGATGAAGTTGGTTGTATCCTAACACACTCAAATGAAACGAAAATAGACGTTTGGTTAAATTAGAGCGTGTAAGCGTAGTGGTCATTTTCTTCACAAGTATAGGGATATGCCGGTGCCGAAAATATTGATATTAAAGACTCAATACCCTCAATAATACAGCAAAGATCAACATGCTCTAATAAAACATCTGGACGCTCACCAGTATTCAGTTAAGAATGTGGGTATATGGTTTCGTTTAAATCGGTTTTCTATGATTCGTTATTTAAGTTTCTGTTTTGCTTTGGTTATCGCTTTTCCATCTCAAGCAGTAGGTAATATCTATGGCATATTGAGCGCTGCTTATGTGGATACCGAGTCGGATATCGCTGAGACTGACGGTGTTGGTTATAAGTTTGGTATCGGTTATGAATTTCACAGGCAATGGTATGTTGAGGGAGGGTATCACCTCTTGTCTGATGATTCGTTAAGTGATGGTGTATTCGTTGATGCTGCTAATTTAGGTCAATTCGTCCCCGAAGTAGAAGCTGAATCGCTTTTTATATCGGTTTTAGGTAAAGCTTCATCCCCCGCTGGAGAGTTATTTTATCGATTGGGTGTTAACACAGTTGATGTAACATCCACCTCGATTACCACATCCGATCTGTGTGATGATGAAATACTGGATGTTGTGGTAGCGGGTAATGTGACTGCTCAAGCACTGTGCACGGTCGACGATACAATAGTAGCTGGCCATATAGGCTTAGGTTTTGACTTCAGGCTAGGGCGGCGTTTGATGCTTCGTACAGAAGCAGAATACTTACAAGGTGAAGACGACTTCAAGGCAACGACCTTGACGCTTGGCTTGCGTTATAATTTTTAAACAGGTTATTTATCATGAAGAATGAGCTAGAAAGTCGACTAGTGTTGTCTGTTTTCGACAAGATACGGCAACATGGTGACGTTAAAGATGATAAGCAATTCGATAAGGTGTACTTTTTAGAAGGCGTCAGTGCTGCTACAGATTTTGATGGCTATACACTTTACCTAAAAGATGCGTCGGTAAACTTAAGTTTTGGCTTTCACAACAAATATCATTTCGACAGTGAATCTCACGAGCAAGTAGAGCAATTTGAGAAAAAGCTGCGCTACATTGACACTAACTATTAAACTTACCCCATTTGTGATGTTACCTATGACCTGGAGTAACTGTTCACCAAGGCCTTATTGACCGATCTTGGCAGCCTGTCATGGTGTTTTCATGCCATGTAAACATGAACAATTCGCTGGTATTAATGGGAGTGTTTGGGGCCGAAGTTTTACCCAGCACCACCGCTAAGTTCATATTTAATATACAACCTCAGTTCATCAAACAACATTAAATCTGAAGTTGTATACGACTCATCTAATGAGCTACAAAATTAGATTTGCAGCACAAGGTAATCCCTAATGTTTTGCTGTTAACGTGTAGAGCTTAGAATTTATCACTTTTAAATTCTTTGCTGCAATCACGTTCGAGCTATCCATAGAAAGGACCTTCTTATAAGCTTCTGCTGCAAGTTGAAGATTATTTGAATTGTAGTAAATATGCCCTAATAGAATATGAGTCTCTGCTTGCCCTCGTGCCAGCCGGATAGACTTTTTAGCGTACTTTTCTGCTTTCATGAAGTTACCAGCGTTGAAGTATATGGCGGCCAAATTATGGCTTGCCATTGCTTTGTTATTACTATGGCTTCGATCATCATTAAGTACTCTTGCACAGGGCTGCGCCTTTTCTTCTATAGTCAACGCTGATTCGCTGGCAGACATGGTGTTTTCGTAGCATGCATCTATATATGCCTTGTTTCGCTCTATAAATAAGCCTTGTGAAAACACATTAAAAGAGTTGAAGAGTAGAATAAAGAGACAGATTGATTGAGTTGTTTGACGTTGCATGGTGCTTTTCTCCGATAGATTGAATGTGCACACTCATGCTAGGTCCTTATGAGGTTCGAATCGTTCAGTTGAACGTATTTTGCACAATCCGAACGTTCGTCTAAGCGTTTTTCGCTCATTCGAACAATGTCATTGGATTAAAAAAGGCTAAATAAGGTAGTATTTTCAGTAGGGTACATTCTGAAGCTTAACCATCCGAGTCATTTTCCGTGTTTGCATACATATTTAACTTTTATGATTTTCTTATTTTGAATGTCGCCACTTTATCTATCTTGTTAAGTATCCCACTACTGACCAAACGAGATAGGGTAAAGTCTGATTTTTTGCTGTCGGGTTTTTTGTTAAATCAAGGATTGCTTTCCTTGTATACCGTATTTTTTTACAACGAAAACACCCAAGCGATGACATTTGAATTTATGGGGGCCTTTGAAAAGACGCCTTTTGTTTTTTGTATCGCCATGCAAGGGCTTTTGTTGTATTGGTATAGCCTTTCCATGACGCAACAGAAAAATAAGTTGAAGTTTTGGATTAACTTGTACGCATTAATCATGTTTACATTGCATGTTTTTGGCATGATGATGCAAGTAACTAAAGAGTCTATGTGGCTTTACATTTATACAGAAGGTGGCAGTTTCTTTCGGTCGTATTCTATTATTTTAGGTATCTTAGCGCTGATAAAGCTGAAACAGCACGAACAAGCAATTAGACATCGATTTTCAAATATAGACCAATTGAGCTTACACTGGTTATGGTATTGTTGCTTGGGTTTTGTTATTACATGGGGGTTAAGCGTTGTTGGTAGCTTGGCATCTATTTGGGTAGGGCAAGAGTTAAGTAGGGTTATAGGTACTATTTTGAACCTTCCGCCGCTTATCTTGATCAGCCTTATGGTTGTGTTTAGCCAAAAACACCAAATTTCGTCACGAAACGACAACGAGCGCGACATAGCTCGATCAAATGAATATGTTCCTGACGAAAATACAATTCAACATCTAAATGAGCTTATGCAGAGCGTCAAAATCTACCAAGATCCTGATCTCCGCCTGGATGGCATTGCTGACAGCCTAGACATGAATCCTAGGCAAGTCTCCACATTAATTAGCAAAGTTCACAAGGCTAATTTTTATGACTTCGTCAATGCTTACAGGGTCAAAGACGCCGCATCACAGCTCAGAATGCCAGAGAATGCCAATAAATCCATTCAAAGGGTATTTGAAGATGCGGGTTTTAACAGTAAGTCGACCTTCAATACGATTTTCAAAAAGACGCTAATGCTAACCCCAAGCGAATATCGGGCGAAGTATATTGTTTAGTATTGTTTGGGGAAGCGTTTCTATACTGAAGCATAGTCATCCCTATCCCTTAACATAAATGGTTTCATTGCTTGAAGACTTCAATGTGACTTTTCGATAGAGCTTTGGCGAACGGTTATTTACTTGGATTGCTAATCTTAATCCAACGCTTCAATTGTTTTTCTAAAGTATTGGTGTCGACTGGCTTTGACAGATAGTCGTTCATACCGGCGCGGATGCACTTCTCTCGTTCACCTTTCAATGCATTGGCTGTCAGAGCAATGATGGGTACTTTGCTATGCTTATTCTCTGGGCTTAGAGAACGAATGTTACGGCTGGCTTCATAGCCATCCATTATCGGCATATGACAGTCCATCAAAATAACAGCGTATTGCTCTTGGCTATTATTCAGCTGTTCGATCGCATGTTTACCATTGGATGCAACATCAACTATGTAGCCAAGTTTTTGCAACATCTCTTTGGCGACTTCTTGATTAATAAAATTATCTTCAACTAATAAAATACGATCAGGGTGTTTATCGATATATTCACTATTTGTGTCCTCAACGTGGTCAGCGTGTTCTGCATCATTTATCCCTTGGAGTTGGGAGATCGCAGTATAAAGACTCTCCGCTGATAAAGGTTTGGCCACGCTTGCGCTGAAGCCTACTTGACGAATGTGCTCAATGTCTTTCGTTATGCCTGAAGACATCAGTAGCAATGGTATTTCAGCTAAGCTTTGGTGACTTTTTATGGCTTTAGCTAATTGCTCTCCATCAATGCCAGGCAAGTTAGCATCAATCATTACCATATCGATAGGTGTGTCTGTAGATATGGCTTCTCTTAACGTTTGTAGTGCTTCTTTCGCATTACTGGATTGAGTGACCCTTAGGCCTCTGAATTCCAACTGCTTCTCAACAAGGTTTTTATTGTTGGTGCTACTGTCAACAATTAATACTGATGCTTCGTTAAGTGGTATAGGTGTTTTTAGAGGAGCATTCTTTTGTGTAGAAAAGTCAAACTTAGTCGTGAACCAAAAACATGAACCTTGTCCTAACTGACTCTCTATGCCTATTTGACCTTGCATCAACTCAGCGAGTTGCTTGGATATCGCCAAACCTAAACCCGTACCGCCAAACTTACGTGTTGTAGATGCATCGACTTGGCTGAATTTAGAGAAGAGTTTTTGCTGTTTTTCCTTCGGAATCCCAATACCAGTGTCATGTACGCTAAATATTAGTGAATGTTTAGCTTTCCGTTGTATGTCGAGGAATATTTCGCCCGTTTCAGTGAATTTAATTGCATTGCTAATGAGGTTATTTAATATTTGACGAATTCGGCCAGGATCACCAACAATCATTTGTGGAATATTATTGGCTATTGAATAAACGAACCCTAGGCCTTTAGCGTGCGCCTTAATAGATGATGTTTGCGCTAATTCGAACACTAGTGCATGTAAATCAAAGGCAATATGCTCTAATTCTAGCCTACCAGCTTCGATCTTGGAGAAGTCTAATATGTCATTGATAAGTTGTAATAGGATCTCGCCACTGCTTCGTAACAATTGCGCATAATGTTTTTGTTTTTCATTGAGTTGTGTTGATAGCAAGAGATCATTCATACCAATAATGCCATTGATTGGTGTACGAATCTCATGACTCATATTCGCTAAAAACTCGCTCTTCGCTAAACTTGCTTCTTTAGCTTTTTCTTCCGTCATCTTCATTTCGGTGATGTCTTGAAATGCACCTTTTAAGATAACATGGCCATTGTCTAAGTGTTCCGCGCTACCAACAGCTCTTACCCAAATACGTCTCCCTTTAGCGGTGATAAAGGGTAATTGTAAATCCCATGGCTTACCTTCAATAATAGCTTCTTCTATAGCTTTTTGAATTATTGGGCGTGCTTCTGGCGCATAATAATCTATGGCATTACCGATATCGACTTCGCTATTTACTGGCAATTCGTGAATCCGATATACTTCCTTTGACCAGTAGAGCTTTTCATTTTTGACATCAAACGACCATCCCCCTAATTTGGCCATCGTGCCGGTAGCTTCTAATAAATCCTGTTGTTGTTGCTTTTCTGCCTGGATTAATTTGAGCTCGGTAATGTCTCGAGCAATAGCAACAAAACCAGATATATTCTGATTATTTTCCTTGAGAGGGATGAGCGATAAAATAGCTGGGAATGATGTGCCGTCTTGCCTTACCAATGACCACTCTGATTCTTGTAGCATGTTGTTGACGGAGGCTTCTATAAATGCAGCGTTACCTGGCTCAATGGCTTTTTCGAGACGTCTCCCTATCCTATGCGCAAAAATAACGAGATCTTCTGGTAGGAAAAACTGCGTCAATGACACTTTGTCGATCATTTCTTCCTGAGTGGCATACAACATTTCTTGTGCAGCAACATTAAAGGTTTTTATGATCAAATTACTGTCTGTCGAGATAATCAATTGATTAGCGCTGTTAAGTACTGTTTCTTGTAAACGGTTGATACCTTGGGCTTTAACCTCAGCTTGTTTTTGTTGGGTGATATCAACTTGAATAGCAATAAAACCCTCTAGTTTACCGTTTAGACACTGCGGCTTGCAGGTTATCTTAATCCAGTATGGGGCGCCGCTTTTTGAATAGTTGATGATATCAACATTGAAAGGCTGTTTTTCTTTAATGGCTTGGCGCATGGTATCGACCGTTTTAGGGTCTGTTTCTTTCCCTTGTAAAAAGTCCCCTGGGCGCTTGCCTATAACTTCTGCCATGCTATAACCGGTAATACGAGAGAACCCGGAATTGACCCACTTGATGCGCCCATCAACATCCGTTATGACAAGTGAATTTTCCGTTTCATGTGCAGCGTCGGCTAAAAAGCGATTTATCTCCAAACTTTTAGCAAGCTTTTGCTCGGTATTAAAATACTTTGTTAAATCATAACTAACACCAATAATTTCCTCTGCATTACCCTCGCTATCATAAGTAATGTGCGCAAACTCTTTGATAAATTTATGCTCGCCATACTGCGTGATAATACGATACTCAAGATCGATATTTTTTCCAGTTGCTAGAGCTTCGTCTAAGTAGTTGCTGATAGATTGCTTGTCTTCTGGGTGGATGAGACTGAACCAATCGTCATAATGTCCATTAAAAGTCTCTTCGTCGACACCGAAAAGAGCAAACATATAGTGATCCCAGATGAGTAAGTCATCTTTGGCATTGTAAGTCCAAAGACCTATCCCTAATGATTGGGTTGCCAATTGTAAGCGTCGAGTAGCTTGAGAAATTTTTTCACTTTCGTTGTATATTTCTAAAGTTAATGTATGTACTGTGCCGGTTTCATCAACTTGAACTCTTACCTTGAGTTGTTGCCCGGTACTTTTTAGTTTAACTTTGGCTCTATTAACGCTTTTATGACAATAGGCTAACAGCGCATTGGCATTATCTATAGAGGTGTCATCTGCAACAATAAAATCATCTAACCAACTGTCTTTCGTTAAAACCTCATCTACCTCTAATAGTGTCGAGGCAAATTGATTGATAAACAACAGTTGTCCATCATTGTTCAATTGTACAATAGCAGTAGGAACGCTATTTAATATTGCTGCTTGTGATGACATTGAACCGTCGATATGGAAAAGAAGTTAATTAGCAGAACCTGAGTATATTGGGTTTCTGTGTGAACACAATATTGATTATTAAAAATTGTATTGTTTTTCACCGGCTTAGCAGACCACTGATAATGAGTGCGAGGCCAAGACTGAGTGAAAACTCTATACAGGCAACGCCTACGTTATGCTGCAAATCGACCTCTCGCACTAAGTCTATACCTGAAAGAATAATGTATTTTACAAAAGTCAGTATTACTTGTAATGCAATGGTTAAGACTAATGCCACGACCAGCCACCCAAGGAGGTTTGATACATAAGCGTTTGGCATGTACTGAACAAGGTTCGCTGCCGATGCCACTGCGACTGCCGTCGACAATATATTGCCTGAATGTTGAACAGCAAGAGCAAGTTGTCCTCTGGTGAGTGTTTTCTGCAGCGATATACCTTGATTACTTTTTGAAAACTTAAATTCGTATACGCGCGTCATCGCTAAAAGGACCGCTTTTGTTACTAAGAAACCAGTGATTATAGCAATGAACGCATTAAGGTTATTACCTTCAACCCACAGTATAACGCTACGCACTATGATGGCTGTTGCAATGACACTGCTTGCATCAACTAAGGCAATGCTGACGTTACGTTCTTTGATATGGAAATCTTTATCAAGCTGGTCGAGTATGATTTTGTCATTAAGGAATCGACCTATTTTAACGAGAAGTAGGCCTAAAATACCGAACACTAACATTTGATCAGCAGTTTGCTGTAAACCACTAGATTGGGAGTTTATAACAGCGCCAGATAACACAATACATAAGGCAAACATTCTACCAGCGACACTAATGCCGAATGCATAGTTGTCACGTTTGCAGAGTTCTTCATTGCTATCGACAGAGCTGATTTTGCCTGATATCCACTTGGTAGCACTCAATAAGACAATGGCTATGGCAAGATCTAAGGCTAAATGCGACCACAAATTGTCGGACAAAGGTACAAGGTTAAGAACTGATTCCATAATACCGACTATGTAAAGAGTAATAGATTAATCATGGAACAAGACGTTTCACCAATCAAGCGTCTATACTCAATTACTTTCAAAACATTACAACAACAAGTGGATGTGTTTTAAACTCGTCTTAAAGGAACCTCCTGAGTTGATCAATCACCCAAGTGGGTTCTAGTTATAATATGACGATACCTATTTATCAAAAACGATAGATTCTCAATGGAGATGACATATTCATGTCCCTAAAACACCTTCCGGCTGAACTAGACTCTCTTAGCCTTTCTCGAGTTGAAGAGCTTACGCGCCAACATGCAAGCAAAAAAGTGCCCACAGCATTAGGCACTTTAGCTAGTCTCAGTGATTTTATTTATGAGTACCTAAGTCGCTCAGTTGGAGAAGCGTTTTTAGATGAACCTGAACATATAGAAGAATACGAGGATATTGCATATCACGAGCTTTTGGCTGTTGAACTCGCGAATGTAACCAGTGAAACAAGTTTATTGCGTTGTATTCGGCAATTCAGGCATAGGTATATGGTGCAAATTGCTTGTTGGGATCTCAGCAATAAGATAACGATTGAACAGTCGCTAGAATGTGTCTCGAACCTATCAAATGCGTTGATTGTGCAGACTTATGAATGGCTTTATTGCTACCTTTGTGAAAAATATGGAACGCCAAAGGGAGAACACGGATCTATGCCAATGATTATCTTGGGCATGGGTAAACTAGGAGGACAGGAGTTAAACTTTTCATCCGATATTGACCTTATTTTTCTCTACCCTGAACAAGGAGAAATTACCGGAGGGAGAAAATCACGAGAACATAGCTGGTTTTTTAATAAGCTGGCGCAAAGTTTGATTAATGCGCTCGATCGTATTACGTCTGAAGGTCGTGTTTTTCGAGTTGATATGCGTTTAAGGCCTTATGGTGAGAGTGGCCCATTAGTGATGCACTTTGATGCCTTTGAGCACTATCTACAAGAACAGGGGAGGGACTGGGAGCGCTTTGCAATGGTCAAAGCAAGGGTTCTGAATGCTAATAGTCCCTACGCTGATAATGTTGAATCATTGTTACGACCTTTCGTTTACAGAAAGTATTTGGATTTTGGTGCTATTGATGCGCTCAGGAAGATGAAAAGCCTCATTACGCAAGAAGTAAGACGCAGGCGTTTAACGAATAATATCAAACTGGGCGCTGGCGGAATAAGAGAAATTGAATTCATTGTACAAAGCTTGCAGTTAATCAACGGGGGTAAGCAAGTTGCGTTGAGGGTAAAGGGGCTTGTTGAGGCGCTCAGTGAGATTCAACAACTAGCGCTAATGTCAGAATATGATTGTCAGCGGCTTAAGCAAAGCTATTTTTTCTTGCGCAAAGTGGAACATTGCCTGCAACAGTTTAACGACCAACAGACTCAGACACTTCCAGATTTACCGCTTGACCAACATCGGCTGTCATTTGTCATGGGATTTGCAGATTACCATTCCTTCATGGAAGCCTTGCAACGCGAAACAGAGAACGTAAATCAACTTTTTGGTGAGTTGATAGGTGAAGAAGAGCCGCACAATATGTGTGCTATTGATACGGAGCTAGAAAGCTTATGGATGCTATCGCTAGACTTTGATGAAGCGTCATCAATCTTGGAATCTTATCTCGATACCGAGGAGTGTCGGCTCTTTTGGGAAACGTTAGTTGATTTCAATAAAGAGTCCAGTATCAAGGTCCACGCTGGTCGAGGTAAGGACATTCTCGACAAACTTATGCCTCAGTTATTGGAGCAGTTATTCACCTATCATACGAAAACCCGCGAGGAAGATGGTGAAGTAGGGCTAAGCTGCACTTCCTTGTTTAAGCGAATAGGACTCATCCTAAAATCCGTGTTAAGGCGCACGGCCTATTTGGAGTTAATGCAAATAAATCAAGGTGTCTTAGTTCAGCTTTTACGCCTTTGTCATGCCAGTTTATGGATTGCGGAACAGATCGCACGCTTCCCGATGTTACTGGATGAATTGTTAAGCCCGCAAAGCCTCTATCAGACCTTATCGCGCAATGAATATGCACAAGAATTGCGTCTCGCCTGCTTGCGTATTGAGAATGATGATATTGAACAACAAATGGAATCTTTAAGGCAATTTAAGCTTGGACAACAACTTAAAGTTGCAGCTGCTGATGTTACTAGAATGCTTCCTATTATGAAAGTGAGTGATCACTTAACCTATTTAGCTGAAGCACTCGTTCATCAAGTTGTTGATGATGCCTGGAATCAGATCACTCGAAAGTACGGTATGCCACCTAATGTAGATAGTGATAACAAAGCGTTTGCCATTATTGCCTACGGCAAATTCGGGGGTATCGAGTTAGGCTATGGGTCAGATTTGGATTTGGTTTTTGTCTACCAGACGGATCCGAACAGTGCCACCGATGGATTGAAATCGATAGAAACTAGAACCTTTTACATTAAGTTGGCGCAGCGGATATTGCACTTGTTTAATACCAGAACGCATTCTGGGAACCTGTATGAAGTTGATATGCGACTGCGACCAGCAGGGAATTCAGGGTTGTTGGTCTGTCACACAGAAACTTACCTGGATTACCTGCTAAATGAAGCATGGACATGGGAGCATCAGGCATTAGTGAGATCGCGTATTGTTCTGTCTTCGCCGGATATGGATGAAACTCTTTTGGATATTCGTTTGAAGGTGTTGACTCAGCAACGTAACGCTAACCAACTTGCTGATGATGTCAAAAAAATGCGGCAAAAAATGAGAGAGCATTTATCACTAGGTACAACAGATGTTTTTGATATTAAGCAGGGTGTTGGAGGCCTGGTTGATATCGAGTTCTTAGTACAGTATTGGGTTTTGCTTTATGCACATAAAAACCCTAGTGTGTGCGATTGGTCTGACAATATTCGCATATTAGATTCGTTTCAAACGCTAAACTTGGTAAAGAATACAGATATTGAGCATTTGAAAAGTGCCTATTTAGCTTACAGGCATGAAGGGCATAGGCTGACATTGGCAGGCGAGAAGCTGGTGTCAGCGAAAGAGGAGTTGGAACCCATACGTGCTGGTGTCAGTTCAATTTGGCAGCGCGTATTATCGTGACGACTTAACTGTTTCTAATAAGTCTGATACTAATAAGGATTAGAGCGTACGCAGTTCTTGTCTAGATAGTTATTGGATTCAGTGGTGATAACTAGCGTCCGATGTTTCGGACAAAAGAATGTCATTACTTCACCGTCGAAATTGCTATCGATGGCTTTGGCGAGTGTATGGAGTGAGCCTGTAATAGTATCGTCCATTTGAAAGTGGTTTTTAACAATAAAGTCTTGGTCTAGTTCCCAGAAGACTTGCATGCCTTCGTTTTGTGCAAATTCTGTTATCGCTTCCCTGAGTGTCTTTCCAGGTTTGAAACTTCTAAACTTGTGTTCGCCTACCCATCCATTAGCTGGTGATTTTCCTGAGTTTTCCATGTCTCGGAGCCTGTCATCTACAGACTCATTCGCTGGATTCAGACCAATCACAAAGTCCCCTAGCTCTTCTTGAATAGGATCGACAGCTGATAATCGGTATTCGGTGTAGAATTCTGATAAACCTTTCGCCGGGTTTTTACGCATTTTCGCTCCCTCAGGCGTAGGCATTGATATTTTATCATTATAAAAAACAATGGCGATGCCAGCTAACACAATCAATATAATTGCTAATAAGGTATGTTTTAGCCAAATGGACATAGTTTTTATCTTAACCCCTTGCTCGCTTCAAAGAGCATGTTATTAATCGTAAAGCGACGGATCATCTTTGTTTGGTCTCGTTTTAAAGCGCTTGTGAACCCATAAATATTGCTCAGGCGCTAACATAATAAGCTCTTCTACTTTACGATTTATGCGTGCTACATCTTCTTTATCGTCACCTGATGGGAAATTCTCCAGCCCAGGAATGAAGGTGATGTGGTAAATACCGTTCTTCCTAACCGGCACGATAAAAACCGACTCACAGTTCGCTTCTTTGGCGAATAGCATTGTTCCCGTTGTTGTAGCTGTATCTTGTACGTTAAAAAATGGTACAAATTCGGCCTTATTTCGCCCGTAGTCTTGATCCGGCAGATAGAAGGTTACTTCTCCGTCGTCTAAGGCTTTTATCATGCTGCGGACATCTCGCTTGTGCACCATGTACTTATTCGATCGGTTTCTACCGTGATACTGCATATATTCCATAAGGTCGTTGTTGTTTTTTCGGTAAAAAGCAACGGACGGCTTAATGAAGCCTGCTGAACGGCACCCTAACTCTAGTGTCATGTTGTGTATGGCTAGACCAAAGACACCTTTACCTTTCTTTAGTATAGCCTCAACATGTTCATAACCGTGAATGCGTGTATGCTTTTCAACGCGCCATTTAGGCCACCACCATCCCATACTGGTTTCTAGTACCGCCATACCTAAAGAGAAACGATGTCCATCTAATATCTTTTTACGTTCTTGGGTTGTCATGTCTGGAAAACATAACTCTAGGTTTCGTTGTGCAATACGTTTGCGCTTGCTAAGAAGCGTAAAGATCAAACGCCCGATACCTGCACCAATAACAGTCTGAATTCGGTAAGGTAGCCATGAAATGGTATAGAGTAAGAAAATGCCTACCCAGGTTAGCCAGAACTTAGGTAAAAAGAAGGACCATGTAAATTTAGGGGCTTGTATGTGCAATGCAATTCTCTTTGATCAGTATGTATTCAGTTTAGGCCAATAGGCCCTAGTTGGTCATAAGGGTGTCATGTTATAGCTAAATTGCTCCCAATTACTAGGCTCACTATTATCAAAACCTGTTTGCCCTAACTCGCGCTGGCATCTAATAGCCATTTAGCTATACACTTCACGAAACGAATTTGGGATTTTGAGTAATGCAATTAGTGGATTTTAACCAAGCAAAGGTATTAGTGGTAGGAGATATCATGCTTGATCGATATTGGAACGGCAGTACAGGGCGTATTTCGCCTGAAGCACCAGTACCTGTGGTTAATATCGATGGTTCACAAGATAGGCCGGGTGGTGCTGCGAACGTGGCATTGAATCTAGCGGCTTTGGGATGTCAGGTCACATTAATGGGGTTAACGGGGGATGATGACGTCTCGGAAGCATTAACCGAAATCTTAACGTCGGTAGGGGTCAAGTGTCATTTTTTAAAACGCCCTGAGTTCGACACCATTACTAAGCTTCGCGTTATGAGTCGTAACCAGCAATTGATACGCTTAGATTTTGAGAAGAGCTTTCAAGCAGTTGATAAAAGTGAGTTGAATACTGCTTATCAAGCCTGTTTGACAGAGCACAATGCTGTGATTCTGTCAGATTACGCTAAAGGCTGTTTGAGTGATGTACCTATGCTAATACGCGCTGCCAACGCTTCGGATGTACCAGTAGTTGTTGACCCTAAAGGCAATGATTTTGCTAAATATGCAGGTGCCACACTTATGACACCGAATATGGCCGAATTTGAGTTGGTTGCAGGACATTGTAGTGATGAGAAAACCTTAGTGTCTAAAGCACAGTATTTAGCTGAGAAGTATGCGTTTGGTGCTTTGCTCGTTACACGTTCTGAAAAAGGGATGACCTTGCTCAGACCTAACAAATCAGAGTTTCATTTACCTGCTAAAGCTAAAGAAGTTTATGACGTCACTGGTGCCGGTGATACTGTTATTGCCACGTTGACGGCTGCTCATGCTGCCGGTGCTAGCCTTGAAGATGCTTGTGGCCTTGCCAATGCAGCTGCGAGTATTGTCGTTGGTAAAGTTGGTACATCGACGGTGAGTGATAATGAGTTAGCATCATTGGTCACTGATTCAAAAGATATTGGCCGTGGTGTCATGACAGAGCAACAACTGCTTATGGTCGTTAGAGAAGCAAAAAAGCGTGGCGAAAAACTTGTCATGACCAATGGTTGTTTTGATATTTTACATGCAGGGCATGTTTCGTACCTGACCAATGCACAAAAGTTAGGGCATAGGCTGATCGTTGCTGTAAACACCGATGCCTCTGTAACAGAACTTAAGGGGCCTGGCAGGCCTGTTAATAATGTGGATAGGCGTATGTCTGTATTGGCAGGGTTGGCGTCTGTTGATTGGGTTGTTCCTTTTAGTGAAGAGACTCCCGAACGACTTATATCCTCTGTTCTGCCGGATATTTTAGTAAAAGGTGGCGACTACAAACCTGAACAAATAGCTGGTGGCCGACAAGTTATTGATAATGGCGGTGAGGTTAAAGTACTTAATTTCGAAGATGGCATCTCTACCACCCATATTATCGAAAAATTAACTGATAAATAAGTTAAGCTGCATACTGCTAAGACCCATTGCATTAACCTGAATAAGTAGAAGACATGTACGAAAGTTTTTATGGACTGAATTCCAAACCCTTCCAGCTAACGCCAGATCCAGATTTTTTCTTTGCGAGTAAATTGCATAAAAGAGCCATGTCTTACCTTCAGTATGGGTTGTCTCAAGCTGAGGGCTTTATCGTTATTACCGGTGGCATTGGTACCGGCAAAACGACTATTGCTAACAGCTTACTTGATGACATTCAGGATGATATTTTTGCCGCGCAGATTGTAACGCCTAAACTATCGCCTGATGAGCTTGTGCGAATGGTTGCTACTAAGTTTGAACTGAATGTTGCTGATAAAACGAAGTCAGACATTTTGAATGCGCTGGAAACCTTTTTGAGTCAGCTACATAAGCAGGGAAAAAGAGCGCTATTATTGGTTGATGAAGCGCAAAACTTACCTCTGGAAACTATTGAAGAGTTGCGTATGCTGTCCAACTTTCAGGCTGGCGGTAAACCATTACTACAAAGCTTCTTATTGGGGCAGGAAGAGCTACAGCCTATCCTCAGAGCACCAAACCTTGAACAATTCAGACAACGTATCGTAGCGTCATGCCATCTTTCGCCCCTTGCAGAGGATGAGTGTAAGGCTTATATCGAATATCGTTTGCATCATGCGGGTTGGAATGGCTCGGCACTGATGGATGATGAAGCTCATCATAAAATTTACGTATTTACACAAGGTGTTCCACGTAAAATTAATACCTTAATGGATAGAGTCTTGTTGTTTGGTTTTCTGGAAGAAAAAGAATCACTCGATGGTGAGGCTATTGAAGCCGTTGTGGATGAGGTCAAAGATGAGATGTTTGTACCTGATCCTGAGCCCGTTAAATCAGAGCCCTTGGGTGATGCAACTGCACAGGGTGTGGTGAAGGATGTTGAGTATTACAAATCTATGCTTAACGAACTGGTGGAAGCATTAGATGATGCTATTAGTCATAAGATCAAGCTAACACGTTACATCGATAAGCTTTTGAAGAAAAAGTATCGTACTTATGTAAGACTCAAATCAGATGATGAATAAATTTATCGGTGAAAATTACTAAGCTCGTTCGATATCAGCTCAAAAACTATAGTCAAAACTTAATGTTAAGCGGCGGTCTTGTAAATCTCTATCCACAACATCTGATTCTCGATCAGTGAAGCGAAAATCCAACCCTGCACTTAGTTTAGGGTTAATAGTGCGTCGTACACCAACTGAGTGATTTCTGACATCGTCATTGGTATTTAAGTCAGTAAACTCTGTACGTGTAAAGTTACCATTAGCACTGATAGTCGTTTTAGGCCCTAGTTGGTAGTTTGCACTCAAACGAACGGAATTATTATCTTGCTCGCGTTGGGTATCCAAAAATTCTGTTTGGCCGGCACTCAATGCTACAGACACTGTCAAATTTGTTCTGTTGTAGCCAAAATTCAGTGTCCCAATCTTTCTTAGGGTGATTTCTTCACTGATTTCAGGTATTTGTTCAAAGAAACTTAAGAATTGCTGATCGGGTTGGAGCTGGAAGTTCAAACTATCAGGTTGAAAGCATGAAGATAATTGTGACTGACCCACAGGGCATACAAAAACACCCAAATCTTCCCCGTTTGCCAGTAGACGTGAGAAGGTTGTAAGGCTTTCACTATATGACGCAGTAATTCTAAAGCTTCTGGTGTTGTAGTTGAAACTACCTGACTTAGCTTCACCGAAAAATCGACGTGTTAAATTACCTTGGATACTGGTTCTAGGGCTAAACGCCCAGTTTACGTCAATACCTAAAAACGATTCTTCTTCCTCATCCTCTGAATCTGGATTGCCTTGATCAGATTCATTGTAGGTAATGGCTATACGCCTATTATTGGCGGAGAACCACTCTAAACCTGCCCCGTAGCTGGTAAATTCGAGTTGTTGTGAACTAAGAGCTGGACTTTGAGGATTTTCAATCTGATTAACTTCATCGTTGGCAACAGCAATAAAGCGTACTTTTGAGAACAGCCCGAAGCTCACTTCTCCATCTAATATTCTACTTCTTAAATCGTTCTGGTTAATGCTGCCGTTTGTGTCTTGGAAACTAGACGTGAAGTTCCAACGAATGTTTTGAAACCGATCACCTTGATACAATCTAAAGTTATAACTGGTATTATCGTTGTCGATATTTTGATTATTAAAGGCTTGATTCGGTGTTGTTGTTTCTTCACTTTCGATCTTTGCAAATTGACCTGCCCAATCAATACCGACAATGTTGGTAGCGGGTAGCCTGAAGAATACACCTCCATTTGAGTTTCTAACTTTTGTTAAGCTGTCCCCACCTAAGAAAAAGTCATTAACTAAGGTTTGTGTTGGGTCGGTGTTTCGAAACGTTAGAGAGCTAGAAGCCTGAGCTGTTAGCCTATTTTGAATAATATTAAAATTAGAGGTAAATCTATATTCTGTAAAATTATCACTTTCACTATCTTCATCTTCTCGGTTCTGACGTATAGCATTGTGATCAATCAGAAATGAGCCACTAATCGCCGGGCTTTCATAAGTTAAGGTGAGGCTAGGATTCGCTAAGAATGCGTTTACCTGACCTTGAGCGAATAGTGTTGAATCAGTTTGAGATTCGAAATTTAAAAAAGACGCTGTTAGCGCTGGCGAAAAATCGAATTCTCCAGCATAGCTACCTAAGCTGACTAAAGATAACCCAACAGTTTTAATGAAGTAGCGCACCTTTTGGT
>CAZVDU010000067.1:0-21702 GCA_964625615.1 uncultured Pseudoalteromonadaceae bacterium
TAACTCATTGATTTATATAAAATGTCATGCCTTGTCATGAAAATGTCGTGTGGAATATCTCGCTTATAAGGCATGAAGTCACCATACTTTTCTTTCACTTTTTTTCATGTTGTACGGAGTTAAATGTGTTTCTTTCGACAAATAAACTAAGAGCGCTAAGGGCTGAGAAAGGGTGGTCACAAGAGGTCGTTGCTAAGTCAACTGGCTTATCTGTAAGAACAATTCAACGCGTCGAAGCTGACGGTAAAGCTTCGCCTGAATCAACGCTTGCGTTAGCCTCTGTTTTTGATTTATCCCCGAAAGAACTAGAAAACACGACGGGCAGCGTGGAGGTCAATTGGAAAAAGAGGATCATCATGAAAAACTTTAGCACGTTAATCATCGTTTTAGGTGTTATCTATTTTATAATGTTTGTGGGCGCGAAAATATTCAATTATATCGACGGAATTTCATTCCTTTACCTTGCGCTATTTATGTATGGCACAACAGCAATCACCTTTGGCAACGATGGACTATTAAAATCACTACAAGGGTTAAAATACTTGTTTACCGATGAGCTAGTAGGAGGTGCGCAAGCGCAATACCTGAGCAAACTGTTTCAAAGCCAAATAAAATTTTGCTATGGCGGCTCTTTAATTGGATTGCTCGTTGGCTCTATAGCCATTCACACCAATGTTGATTCAACAGGTTTTACTCTCCACCGCGCATATGCGGTCAACATTATTGTATTATTTTATGCTGCTATATTTTGCGAAGTGATATTAAGACCCTTAAGCATAAAACTTAAAGTCTGCGACATACCACAGTAACTGGGCCTCTGAGCTGCGCTACTAAATGTTAGTTCGCCTGCGTAGTATAAATATCAGAATTAGCACTTTCGACTTTATGATACAAGATACCGCTAGCCGATATATCAAAGTGCCTGCTGTCAGTCGTTGATATGAGGCTAGCAGGCTCATTGCCTGTTTTTTCAAATAACTGATATTCACCGCCGTCGAATTGTTGCCAAGCTAGTTTATTCCCTAGCTTTTGTAAGCTAAGTACTTTACCTAACAGCGGTTCTTGTATCTTTAATATCGTCGAAAGCGGCAATCGCGACTTTTCTGGTCCACTGAATACTTGATTATCTTTATCAACCCATAGCGTGTCATGTGGGTCAAGCGAGAAGCTTGCGAATTGCCACTGTTCGTTCTGAATGTCCAATTTACCTGACTCAATATCATAAAAATGAAGACGCCATTTCCCAGCAACTTCTTGGCTAAAAGCGATAGTAGTACTATTTTTGACAGACACTGCTCGGTAATCGTTTTGAGGCAAATCCAATTTCTCATAGGCACCGGTTTTGGCATCGATCACATGAACCTCATTGAGTGCCAAACCAATTAACTTCGAATCATCAGGGAACCACTGCAGATCAAAATAGTGCCGGCTATCGTTAAAGCGCGTTAGCTTGCGCTTCTCTTTGCCTTCGTGATCAGACAACCAAACCTCTTCACTGCCTGACGATAAACTAATGTAAGCTATTCGACGCGTGCTGTTAGAAAAAACCGCTAATCGATCATCAACCGACGCATTAATCAACACCTTCGCTTCACTTTCATCCTCATTAAAGTAATAGACATTCTGATTCACATGCCCTGATGAAAACAGGTAATCCACACCATTACTGTGCCTGTGCGGAGGCCTTAGCTGATGGATACCTGAATAAATAACTTGAGGGCTTTCTCCTTTGAGGTCGTAGCTGATTAATTCAAATGCAGGGTGCTCACCCATGAGTACGACACGAGTGCCAGTATGATCCCAAATACCACAACAAATATAAGCATCTTGTTTAAACAGTAGCTTAAGCTCATCTGTATCAACATTTAAGCTATAGAAGCCTTCCCATAGCTTCTCATCAGGTGATGAAATTAAGATCATATTCTCAATTGGGTGGACATCGAACAGACTATTGCCGCCTAAGATTTGTTCAGGCTGTGTTAGACGCCTCTTTTCCCCAGTATTCATATCGAACTCATACAAAGTGTAAGGCATGTCTGCTGCTGGTGATTCTGTCAATACAAAGCGCGTATCACCGTGAAGGAACTCTATCTTACCGTAGCTACCTGCTGGACACTCATAGATTAACTGGGGTTCTCCCAGTGCAAGACCGTCAATACCTCGGATAAAATATTGGCAACTTGTTGGCGTGGTGACCAAATACACCAATTTATTACCCTGCTGATTCCATGAAGCGGGTCCAGCCCAAGTATCAACCTGCTCACCATGATTTATCTCAACTCGCTCTTGGTTTTCCAACGATTTAATCCATAGAGACATTTTCTGATCTTTACGTTCGGCATAAGCCAAGTAATGGCCATCAGGGGAGACACGGGGCAGAAACTCCCTTCCCGCATCTCTTGTCAACGCTTGCACTTTTACCATGCTAGTTTGTGGAACCGATGAATCTATTTGCGTGAGCCAAAACAGCAAGATGACAGATAGCGTCAAAATACAAGAGACTCCTAGGATGTAAGAAAACTTATTAGACTTCTTTGTATTCTCGCTAAAACTCCCAGACATACCACAATCTGCGCTTTTTGCATCGAAAGCCATCGATTCCGAGCTTGTTTCAGACGCAACCGAGGCAATAAACTTATATCCTTTTTTAGGAAGTGTTGCGATATATCGAGGCTTCTTGGCATCATCATTAAAAGCTTTACGCAATTTAGTGACAACACGATTAACCGCATTATCACTAACGACTCGACCCAGCCAAACATGCTCAATAAGCTGGTCTCGGCTAATGATCTGTTCGGGGTGTTGACAAAAATAGCTCAGCAACTCCGCTACCATAGGTTCTAGCTGTTGCTTATCTTCACCTTTTTGAAGATTCTGTTGTTTATCACAAAAAACGTACTGCTCAATTTGCCAACGCACTCATTAACCGTATTAAGTGGAATAGATATGCCGCGAAATTAGCATCTTCCATGCGTTCGGTCATCAGAAGTCACAACAAATCATCTTTTTTTCACGATATTTACGCTGCTTAAACATAGTCTCCAATGCAAATCGACTAAAACAACAAAGGATGTGCCGAATGACAATGTTAAAACCACCAATAATCAGATCGTTTCTTCTATACGTTATCTCTTTATTGATTATTACTACGCCGGCTAAAGCGAATGAAAAACAACGGGCATTGTTGACAGCGCCGCCTAGTTTGCATAGTGCTCAGTTAGATAATTCTGATGATATTGCGCCATTGATGAAATCTGGAAAATTAAAAAAAGAAATGGTGTTACTGGCGGCAAAAACCTATCAACAATTACCGGCTGAATTATCGGAAGCTGACCATATGGCGCTTACTAGTTTACTTAACCAACATGAAAAGACGCTAACGCTTATTGATGCTCAAAAAAAACCACTGAGCTTTTTTTATTACCGCCTATATTCAGAATTCTTTATATCTACAAAAGATAAAAAACAAAGTGGCAAAGAACAGCTAACAGTCAGCATGCAAACAGCCTTTGATACACTATCAAATGAAGAACTTAATCGTGCAAATTACAGTCTCGGTTGGAGCTTATCGCTAGGTAGGGATTATTTGTTAACCCTATTCAAACATTACAGAGACAATCCAGAGCTTTCGCCCGAACAAGCTGTTCACCTTGTGACTAATTATCAGCTCTATCGTGTCTACGACACCATATTGCCAGTTAGCGAACAACTTCTTCCCGAAACGTTAGCCTCTCGCTTTATCATTGAACCCGACGTTTTAATTAAGACCAAAGAAGGGGTAACTCTGTCAGCTGTCGTCGTTAGGCCTCGTAATGCAGAGAAAAAGCTTCCTGCAGCTTTTCAATTCACTATATACGCAGATGAGAAATGGCATATTAATACAGCTATTCATGCTGCATCTCACGGCTATGTCGGTGTTGTCGCGAACACTCGCGGTAAACGGCTCAGTCCTGACGAAATAGTACCTTGGGAACATGAAGGTAAAGACGCTACTGCCATCATTGATTGGATATCAAAACAGCCTTGGAATAATGGAGATGTGGTTATGTATGGTGGAAGCTATAACGGTTTTACACAGTGGGCCGCGACTAAGTATATGCATCCAGCACTTAAAGCCATTGCACCTTACGCAGCAGCAAACCCGTTAACTGGGCTCCCGATACAGAATAACATTTTTATAACCCCTAACTATCAATGGGCATTCCATGTGACAAATAATAAGCTGATGGATCACTCAGTTTATTCAGATTGGAAGCATTGGAACAACGTATACAAAGAGTTATTCGAAAGTGGCCGAGCATTTAAAGATATCGACAAAATAGAAGGAACACCAAATCCTTGGTTCCAGAAATGGCTCAACCACCCTGACTTCGATGAATACTATCAAGCCATGATGCCCTACCAAGAAGATTACGCCCAAATTAACATCCCAGTATTAAGCGTTACCGGATACTTCGACGGTGGTCAAATATCTGCAATCGACTTTATGACAAGGCATTATAAGTATAATCCAAACGCTAATCACACTCTACTGATTGGCCCCTACAATCATAGAACAGCACAAGAAGTTCCGCATGATTACCACTCTAATTATAAGCTTGATCCCGTCGCTCTTGAAAAAGACACCGAAGAAATCACTTTTGCATGGTTTAATCATATTTTGCACGGCGCACCAAAGCCTAAGCTATTGCAAAACAAAGTAAATTATCAAGTGATGGGGAGCAATAAGTGGCAACACAAACCTTCATATCAAGCAATTAATTCGGAAGCAATGACCTTTGCTTTGGTCAACGAGAAGGACCGTAATGGTCACTACTCATTACACCCCAGTGAAGCGACTCAACTTGATTTCATCCAACAAACGGTCGACATGGCTGATCGCACTCAACAACATAACTTAGCACCCAACGACATAATTTCAGACGATTTAAATAATCAGACAGGGCTTGTTTTTGTCACTGAGCCAATGACAAAAACTGTTGAATACGCAGGTGCGGTAACAGGTTACTTCTCCCTTGCTATCAATAAAAAAGACGTAGATATCGGTTTCAATCTGTATGAAATTGACAGCCAGGGTAAAGCATTCCATTTAACGCATCATATGAGCCGTGCTAGCTATGCTAAGGACATGGGTGAACGTCACTTATTAATACCGGGGGAAAGAACACAGATCCCCATTATCAATGGCAGAATGACGGCGAAAATCATCGAAAGAGGCAGTCGAATCGCACTGGTATTAGACATCAACAAAAACCAAGATGCGCAAGTCAATATGGGTACAGGCAAAGATGTCAGTAACGAGACCATTGCCGACGCAGGCGAACCGCTAGAAATAAAGTGGTTCAATGATAGTCAGATCAACTTGCCGCTAAAACCTTGGAAAAGTGACTGAATCTCCAACAGATGTTAAAAACTTGGCTTGGGCTAAACTTGCAGTAATTTCCCAAGCCATTTAGGGATTGTCGACGAAACATCGGGGCAAGCACAACGCTCAAAAGCCGTACCTTTAAACATCTATGTATCATTAGTTACAATACAAAAGCGTCGGTAAAACATGTTTCGACGCTTTTTATTTTCCGAACAAAACAGTACGTTTACTGCCAATATACCCTAAACACCCAAACATCAATGCAATAACAATTGCGCCCACCCATTGAATTTGTAAAAAGTTGGCGGTGAATAACAACGTTAGTAAGCTCAATGTCACTACATTACCGAGGATATAGACCGGCTTGCCAAACCGAGAAACGGTCAGACCTAAGTTATCCGTATACAATCGAATTAATGAATCCAACGAGTTAACAACAAAGATAATACCGACCAGAACCATCGCTCTGTTAAATATAAGGGAGTTTTCCAGCGCCAACAAATGGTTGTAATAAAGCACAGTAAACCAAACAGCGATAGGAATAGAAGGAAGCATCATCATAGCCAACAACAACTGATAAGTGCGAATCCCTCCAACAAAGCGCGCGGTAAACTGGCCAATCATAATACTCCATGCAAACCACCAATAGAGATAAAACTCATGGTATGCATTGATCGGCAGTACAAACTGGTGAATGTTCTCAAAATACCCAAGCAGTAAAGGCATAGTGCCGAGTAAACCCAATAACGATCCATCGTCAGAAAGTACAACACCTGCCGCGATAAGCAAAATTAGTCCAAAGAAAAGCCAGGTACTGGATAAACTCAATTTACGCACATAGCTAATGTCGGTACTTGAATAAACAGCGAAAGCAATCACGCTCAATACAATGCCATAAAACGCCACGCTCGTTCCTTCATCACTGCTCAATATTGGCAAATACCAAGACAGGTTACTTAGCAATAGATAGGCAGTGAACGCGCAAGTCCCCACAATAACCAGGTTATTGATGAACTTTATGATAGGGATTTCAAAGAAGCGTACCTTAGGTTCGATAATGCAAAAATAAAAACAGGTAAGAAAGTAAAAGCTCCAGATAAGAAACGCCCAAAAACCAAACTCAATCGCTAGCGGATTAGTGAAGCTATACTCTGGGTTATTGGTGACATCGGCATAAGTTGAAAACTCAGTAAGCGGAAACATGATCAACCCAACATCCAAACCTGATGTAAAGAGTATCGCTAAAAATGTAAAGGTGCTGACAGGCGTGACACCCACGCACTTAATATTCCCCCATTTAAAAAGGATAAAGCCTATCGCGACTAAGGTGAACAAAATGCCTGCGGTGAGCCAGATAGTCAAAAGCCCCTCCTTAATTACGTATTATTGGTGCTAAACCTTGCTTATAGGCTGTTACGAGTCGATTCGGCTAGGCTGACTCGCTCGCTGGCGAGTTCGCCACCTTGTATCACCTTCAACAACAACTCTCATGGCCGGTAATACAGATCCCTTAATCAAGTCAGCGGCTCTCTCCGCGACCATAATAGTCGGTGCATTCAAATTCCCATTTGGGATAGTCGGGAAAATAGATGAATCAACCACTCTCAATCTGTTAATTCCAATTACACGTGTTTCAGGATCAACAACAGACATTGGATCAGTACCCATTTTACAAGAACATGATGGATGATAAGCGCTTTCGACATTACCACGAACAAAGGCGTCTATCTGCTCGTCTGTTTGTACTTGCTGGCCAGGTTGTATCTCTTCCCCACGATAACCATCGAACGCAGGTTGGTGAATGATCTCACGTGTCAGCCTCACGCAATCCCTAAAGCCTTGAATATCATCTTCGTGTTGTAAATAATTGAACGTTATCTTGGGTGCTTGGTAAGGTGAGTCTGAGGCAGCTCTTACATACCCTTTGCTTTTGGGCTTATTGTGCCCAATATGAACTTGAAAACCATGTCCAGCAAAGGCTTCTTTGCCGTCGTAACGCATAGCTGCAGGTAGAAAATGATATTGCAGATCAGGCCATTCAACACCTGCCTGAGATCGGATAAAGCCACAAGACTCAAAGTGGTTGGTTGCGCCTAAACCTTCTTTGGTCAATATCCATCTCACGCCAATTTTAAGTTTACTCCACCAATCAAGCTCACCATTGAGTGTAATGGGCTTTAAACATTTAAATTGGAAATAGAACTCCAGATGATCCTGTAGGTTCTCTCCAACCCCTGGTAAATCATGCAGGCATTCAATACCTACACCTTCGAGTGCTTCTTTCTCGCCAATGCCAGAAAGCTGTAACAAGTGAGAAGACCCTATTGAACCTGCGCTTAAGATCACTTCTCTATCGGCTGAGATCTCTTTAACCTTGCCTGATTGTTCATAACGTACCCCAACCGCGACCTTGTCTTTCAACAGAACTTTATGCACTAGTGCATGTGTTACCACAGTCAAGTTTGAGCGCGACATAGCAGGCCTTAAGTAAGCATTCGCTGTGGAAGCTCTGCGACCATCTTTGACCGTCATATGCATAGGCCCGAAACCTTCTTGCAATGCACCGTTATAATCAGGTGTTTCAAAATACCCCGCTTCAGCACCAGCATCGATAAAAGCGCGATAAAGCGGGTTCTGCATTTGATTGCCATTATGCACACCCAAAGGACCATTTACACCGCGATACTCATCGCCACCAAATGCCCAATCCTCTGCCTTTTTAAAGTAAGGCAAACAGTTTGCGTAATTCCAGTTCGTCGCACCACTACTTTCCCATTCATCAAAATCCTTGGCATGTCCACGAACATAAACCATGCCATTGATAGACGACGACCCACCTAACACCTTGCCTCTCGGGCAATGCATTTTTCTATTATTCAGGTAAGGCTCTGGCTCTGTTTCAAATTGCCACGCGTATTTTTTCGTATTCATAGGGATAGAGAGTGCTGTGGGCATTTGAATAAAAATGCTCTTGTCGCTCCCACCTGTTTCGAGCAGCAGCACGCTAACAGCCGGATCTTCCGTTAAGCGATTCGCCAGCACACAACCCGCTGAACCAGCACCAACAATAATGTAGTCATAGCTGTCTTTCATGAGTTTTAGAATGGGCTTTCGAGTGGTTGCAGGCCAACATAGACTGATTTCAACTGTGTATAGTGACTTAAGGTCGCCAAGCCATTTTCGCGGCCAATACCGGATTGCTTGTAGCCTCCAACCGGCATTTCTACGGGCGATAAGCCATAGCTATTGATCCAGCAAATACCGGCTTCTAGCTGATGAATAACACGGTGCGCACGGGTAATATCTTGCGTAAACACACCTGCCGCTAATCCAAGATGCGTATTATTTGCCCGCTGGATAACCTCGTCCTCGCTTTCGAATGTGAGCAATGCCATAACAGGACCAAAGATCTCCTCTCGGCAAATGGTCATGTTGTCTTCACAATTAACAAATACCGTTGGCTCGACAAAATAGCCGTTAGTCGCGCCTTCCGGCTGCATCGCTTTACCGCCGCATAGTAATGAAGCACCTTCTTGAATGCCTTGTTCTATATATCCCATTACCAGTTTATGGTGCTTTTTAGAAATCAGAGCACCAAAATTAGTTTTTGGGTCCATCGGATCACCGGCCACAATATTCGATTTTACACGCGCAAGTACCTTTTGCTTAAACGCTTCTTCAATGTCCTTATGCACAAAAACTCGTGTAGCGTTAGTGCATATTTCTCCTTGTGTGTAGAAGTTGCCTAGCATCGCTGCGGACACAGCGTTATCAATATCAGCATCATCAAACACAATCAGTGGCGACTTACCACCGAGTTCCATAGTGACATCTTTTAGCGACCCTGCCGCCGAGGACATCACTTTTTTACCTGTCCCCACTTCACCAGTAAATGAGACTTTGGCTATGTCTGGATGTTGACTCAACCAAGCACCAACGGCACCATCACCTTGAACGACGTTGAATACACCAGCAGGTACGCCAGCTTCGATAAAAATCTCTGCCAGTTTTAATGCGCCTAACGGTGTTTCTTCTGAGGGCTTAAAAATCATCGCATTACCGCAGGCCAATGCGGGGGCAGACTTCCAACACGCTATTTGTAGTGGGTAATTCCAAGCACCTATACCAGCGCAAATACCTAGCGGCTCTGGCCTCGTATAGTAAAAGTCACCACCAACTTGCTGTTGGTTGCCTTCAATAGCAGGTGCTAAGCCCGCAAAAAACTCTATGGAATCGGCTCCTGATTGCACATCAACGACACAGGCTTCCTGCCAAGGTTTTCCTGTGTCTGCTACTTCTATAACAGCCAACTTATCATTCCGCTCTCGTAATAACGTCACTGCTTTTTGCAAAATCCGCGCACGCTCTATAGCACTCATCGCAGACCATACAAAAAAACCTGACTGAGCAGTACTAATAGCTTTCTGTTTTATTGCTTCATCCGCGATTTCGACGCGGTAAATAACCTCTGCTGTTGCTGGATTAATAACATCAAACGTATCACCACTTTGATTCTTAACATATTGCCCACCAACAAAATTCTGATAACAGGGTAACGACATAGAAATTCTCTAGCACCTCTTTATACAGCTGTTATAACCCGCTTGTATTACGCTTTATTTAGATTCTTCAAAAACGCGACTGTCCGCTCCAACATCTCATCATGTTTGGGATTTGGTGAAGGGAAGCTACATTCAGTCACCTCTTCGAGTTGAGACATATCAAATTGCATTTGTTCAACTTGCTCGGCATTCACCGGGACATCAGCATGGCAAACATTCAGTGCAGCTGGGATCGCAAATAAATCGTTAGTTCCTTGATTCTTCGCCATAACAGACTCAACACCAGTGAACATGGTTGTTTTATCAGCTTCGGAGTGTGCTGCAAAAATAGATGAATCCAGACGTTTCTCTTCCATCAGTTCTCTATTTTCTTCAATAACATTCATCAGCATAAAGGCAGAGTGTTTAGCAACACCCGGATATTTGTATCGATTCGGACCGTTGGTTTGATAATCGCCATCCAACAACTTAGCAACGACACTGATCCCCCAAATGCTAAGCATGCGTTCTGCGGATTTATCTAACTGCATTGCCCCAGAATACAACATTAAAGCATCAAGCTTTGAGTCATCAGCAGTCAGCAAGTAATTCAACGATAAAGCACCACCGGTTGAAAACCCACCAATAACTAATCGGTCACCAAAGTCAGGGGCGATTGTCATCACATTGGCAACATGTCGCTTCCAGCGTTCGGACAACTCGCTATCCTCCATGTCAGTATCAGCATCTTTAAGCCCATGTCCAGGTACAAGAGCAACAATCACGTTGTACCCCTGTTGATGGATAGTTTCAGCAATGCTCTTAAAGAAAAAAGGAGAATCACTCAAACCATGAAACAAAACAACAGCCTTCTCGGTCACCTTATTGTGATGCAAAATAAAAGGTGCATTACCCTCATTCCTAAGCGCATTTGAACAAACCCGGTATTCGTCTGGCACTTGAGTTTGGCAGGCAGATGTTTGCCCTAACTCATTAGCATAAAGCTGCTTAAACTGTGTTAAGCCAGAACTCAACCCTTGAGCATCAGATAAATTCGAATAGGTCGCGAGGATAAGAAAACATAGACTAGTAAATCGTTTCATACAGAGATAGAGTCCTTATGTTAGGGGATTTAAGCTGCTAGTAGCAGCTCTTATTAATTAATATCGTACTGAGAATATCAGAAACTGAGGAATTATGACGCAAATAACCCAACGAATATTCATCCTAGCCATATTCAGCTTGTTCTCCACTGTGCTATTCGCACAACAAACTGACACCTCAGCTATGAGCCAAGAGCAATTAGAAAGCATTGTTAAAGATTTTGCTGACGACGCGCGAGGCGGCGGCGGTGCTATGGAGTTTGTTTATAACAACGTTCCTATGGCGATGTTATCTAATGCTGAATTTGATCGTATGCGCATCATTGCGCCTATTGTTCAATATGGTGAGCTTACTCGGCCAGAAGTTGATGCTGCACTCGCTGCAAACTTTCACCGCGCTTTGGATGCCAGGTATGCGGTAAGTAATGGTGTGCTTTACTCTGTTTACATCCATCCTCTTTCAAGTATGAATGAAGTTCAGCTACGTTCTGCTATATTTCAGGTATCTAACTTGGCACTAACCTTTGGTGAACAATTCTCAAGTGGCGTATTGGATTTTGGCGGTACACAGTAATCTATCAATACAATTATTGAACTAACTGATGGGCTATCGTTTATTAGGTTGGTTCTTTGTCGCTCTAGGGGGTATCGGTATTGTCCTCCCCCTGCTACCTACTACACCTTTTATTTTGGTTGCTGCAGGCTGTTTCGCCAAGTCATCACCAAGGTGTCATCAGTGGTTACTCAACAATAGAGTATTTGGGCCGGTTATTAGTAATTGGCAACGAAATCAGTGCATTACAAAGAAAACAAAGATCGTTGCCGTATGCAGCATTGTTGTTTTTGGTGGATATTCGGTATTGATTGCGATGCCAACATTACTATTTAAGCTTATTGGCCTTGTACTAGTGTTGATTGGGCTTGCAAGTGTTCTCCGTTTGAAAACATGCCAAATGAGGTAATGGCAGGTTAGATAGCTTGCAAGGTGTTACATCGCTTCTGGCCATACATCATCAAATCACTTTCAACGAGTAACTCACTAATGCCTTTCTCATCTTCTGGGTCTATATCAACAACGCCGTAACAAAAGGAGAGATTATAACGTTTCTGATTTTGCTGATTATATCGTGCAATCGATTCGTTAAGCGCCTTCACTTTTTGCAATGTTTGATGCTCTTCCATATCATTTAATAACACGACAAATTCGTCACCACCTATTCTGGCAAACAACCCAGAATCATCAAACGTATCTCTTAAATAATCAGCAAATGCAGAGAGTGCTTTATCACCCTCCTGATGCCCATATTCATCATTAATTTTCTTGAATTTATCTAAATCTAAAAAGAGCAATGAGGAGCGCTTACCATGGGCCTGGCACGCATTAAGGTTTCTTTCCGCAAGTAACAAAAAGCCAGCTCGGTTTGTTATATTGGTTAAACAGTCTGTTGTGGCAACCTGAAACGCTACCAGTTCCCTCTCAACCATATCAGCCAAATCTCGAAGAACATCTTTCTCTTCAGGTGATAAGCGCCTTGGCGCCTTATCAATAAGACACAAAGTCCCTAATTTCAAACCAGCAATAGAACGAATCGGGCAACCAGCATAAAAGCGGATATTGGGATCACCGGTTACCAACGGATTGTCTGCAAATCGTTCATCTTCAAGCGCATTTTCGATAACAAAAATGTCATCGTCTAATATTGTATGCCCACAAAAAGAAATATCACGATGCGTCTCTTGTGCATCAAGTCCCATACTGGACTTAAACCATTGACGCTCAGAATCTACCAAACTGACTAAAACAATAGGCATATTAAACAACCGCTTAGCCATACGCGTTATGCGATCAAAGCGCTCTTCGGGCTTTGTATCTAAAATGCTTAAAGACTTTAAAACACTCACTCGCGCAAGCTCGTCTTTTGGAAACTCCGGTTTAATCAAACTGACCTATCTTTCTACTTGCGCAAGCAATCATGTAAACAGCCGATAATCATAACGCAACGGTCAATAAATTTTGATTAACCATTAGTCTTATATAATTCTAGATAACCTTATTCATGTTATTTGGCTTCAATAATAGCGACATAGCCTCCACCTGGAGCCAGAGATACAGTTAAGTGGCTGTTATTTGAAACAGCTTCTTTTCCTGCTTTCAGTAATTCTGCATCTTTCCCTGTTTTATCACCATCAGCCCAATAAGAAACTTGATACTGCCCTTTACCCAAAAAATCTAGCGACAAGATTAACTCTCTTGCCTGCCAGTTTGTCATGGCCGAAACGTACCATTTATCACCATGCCTTCTGGCAACACTCAACGACTCACCAACATCAGCATGCAGCACTTTAGTTTCATCCCAAGTCGTTGGCACTTGACGCAGGAAATTCATGCTAATAGGCTCTCGGCGATATTTGGTTGGCGTGTCAGCTAACATTTGCAACGGGCTCACATAGGCGACATACATGGCTAATTGATGCGCTCTTGTTCCTAAGCTAGCCGGGTTTTCAAAAGATAGTCTAAAGTCTTGTTCATTAAAATTATCCATAACGCCTGGCGTATAATCCATTGGGCCAACGGCCATCCTGATGAACGGTAGTAGCAAATCAGCATCTGGGTTCGCATTATGGCTCCACTTTGTATGCTCTTGTCCCATCACTGATTCTTGTGTTAACACGTTTGGGTAAGTGCGTTGAAGCCCAGTTGGTTTGGAGCCACCGTGAAAATCTACAAGTAACTTTTGCTTGGCGGCCTGTTCAGCGACGGCAATACAAAAGTCCATCATGACTTGATCGTCACGCTGCATAAAATCGACTTTTAAACCATCGACTTGCCATTGTTCAAATGCCTTAAAAGCCTCGTCGAAATTATATTGAAGCGCTGTTGAGGTCATCCACAGTACAATACCAACATCTTTGGAGTGCGCGTATTCGACCAACTCAGGCATATTAATATCAGGAATAACGTTCAATAAGTTCTGTGGCTCAGGCACACTCCAACCTTCATCGAGGATAATGTATTCGAGCCCATTTTCTGAGGCAAAGTCGATATAATTTTTATAGGTTTGTTGGTTTATTCCTGCTTCAAAATCGACATCGGTGATGTTCCAATGATTAAACCAGTCCCATGCCACCTTTCCAGGTTTAATCCAGTCTGTGTCTCCTATACGAGAAGGATCTGCTAACGTGTACAACAAGTTAGAGTTAAGTAGCCCTTTAGCATCAGTCACCACAAAAGCGCGCCAAGGGTACTCGCGCATCCCTGATGTCTTTGCTAAAAAATCATCATACTCAATAACCGTTAAATCACGATCACGGATCAGCTTGGTTTGTTTAGGGTATTGAGGGAATACCGCATTAACATGAGGGCTTTGCGTACCTTTAAACCAGAGCCCAGGATATTGCTCTACGTTCACATCACTGATCAAAACAAACTGACCGTTTCCTTGATCAACCAATAATGGTCCACTCGCCTGACTAACATTAGGAAGTACCTTTGAGGCTAGTTTATATTCAAACTGGTTTTCTTGATGTGAGAAAAAGCCTTGGCCATTAGGCGAAGGCCAATAAAGAGAATAGTCATGAGCAAAATTGAACGCTAAACTCTCTTTATTAACAATCACCTGTTTGTTTTTGAATGAAGTTTCCCACCGAAATGAAGCACCATCGTCAAAGACTCTCACACGAATAGCACTCTTATTATCAAAAGCAATGAGTGTTTCATTGGCATGTTCTCTGATAACCGATCGGACTGCGGCTACCGTTGGCTTAATATCATTATCGAGCGTTCTACGTTTAACGCTTTCTACAGTCGCCTTTCCGGGGTACTGCCTTTCACCGATGGTTATTGAAATAGGTGTTTTGTCAATGACTAAGGCCCCATTGTCATACAACTTGTAGGCTAGTTCTCCACCCTCGTAATCTAGCTGAAATTGCAAGCTATTGTCTGGCGACTTAGTAAGGTAAGTTTCAGCGCTACTCACTGAAGCATTGAATACTAAGAAAGAAGTTAACAATAAATAGCCAAATACCTTACTCACCATAAACGATCACCTTGTTTTATATCAGTCTATAAGCCACCACCAATTTATATGTTATATATGACAATTAATCATTCTTCAATAAAGACCTCAAAATGTTCTGATGTAACATCGTAAGAATTAAGTGTCTGCGCAATCTCTTCCGGCAAATAAGCGTGAGCACCCGGATCACCAGAAAAAGCTTCAACCGCTGCCATGTCTGTCCAAAAAGTCATGACTAAAATCTCTATTTGACCGCCATCACGTTCGGTATTGCGAGAAAATTTACATCCTTTATAACCTTTACATTCCTTAAAATAAGGTAAGACAATACGTTTCACTAATTGAATGTATTCAGGCTCTTTCTGCTCGGTTGTTTTTGCTCTCCACGTTCTTATAATCATGTTTCTTCTCACTAAAAGCTGTCGAATATTGAATACCTAGATTACAATCTATTATCAAACGGATCACTAAACTCGCGAAATGCCCACTATTAATAATAAATCCAATCGTAAATCTTACATGACCTTTTTTGCTTTATTGCTATTCATTATGAACGGCTGCTCAACGGTTGAACATATTGATGAAAAAGAAAAACAAACCTACGCTGAGTTTAGAGCTTCACAAAAATCATTTATGTCGAGTGATGGAAAGCTTGCTTACGTTGACGTAGGTAATAGCGACAAGGTCATTCTTCTGCTACACGGTGTTCCAAGCTCCTCTTGGCTCTATCGTAAAATGTTTGATGGCTTGGTGAGTGATGGTTATCGAGTCATAGCACCTGATATGTTGGGTTTTGGCAATAGTGATAGTCCTGACGGTTATGATGTTTACGCGCCTGAGCAGCACGCTAAACGTATTCTTGAATTAATGGACGCACTGGATATTGATTCCTGGACACACATTATGCATGACGCAGGCGGTGTTTGGACGTGGGCTTTGGTCAATCAGGCACCCGACAAATTCGACAATCTCATTATACTCAATACCATCATTTTTGATGAAGGTTTTAATCCTCCTGTACGAATGGACAAAGGTCCTGCTGCCAAACTCGCTATGTCACTTTATTCAAAAAAAGCCACATCAACAACGCTACTAAATCAGCTATTCAAAGAAGGGTTAGAAGGCAATGCATTAACCGAAACTAGTTTTATTGGTTTCCAAACACCTTTACTTGAAGGTAAAACCAAAGGAATGTACCAGTTCTTCACCAATACCTGTAACCACCTTCCACCTTATGAAGCAACATTGAAAAAGCTTAACGTGCCGGTTGCGGTTATTTGGGGCAATGATGATGGAATTTTGACTTGGCCGCAGCAAAGTCAACATGTGATGCAAGTGCTCAACATCAAGCAAAGTGATGTTCATATCGTAGAGGCAGGTCACTTTTTACAAGAAGAAGCTCCAGATCAAGTCAATGCTCACATTATCGAGTTTTTGGGGAATCACTAAGATGCATTGCTCATTGGCATGGTTGCATATGATCATCAGTGCTTTGGGCTAGACCATTTTAAATACCGCATAAAGGATGAAAAAAGATAAACACGCTCTAACCTTTATTCTTGCGGTTTTTTTTCGTTGCTTTTGTTTTGTTATGCGGTTGATTATCACTAAAGCGGGTCAATGCGGGTTGTGATTGACCTTTCGAGCGCCCACCTTTGCTTTTCGCAACGGCCTTATTGATAGATTTCTTAGCATAATCTTTATATTGCTTACCCTTAAGCTCATTGCGGCTCTCAGCAGGTACTAAACATTTAGCACCGTTACCGATTAGGTGAGCTTTGCCCATTTCTTTGAGTGCTTTTCTGATAATAGGCCAGTTTGCTGGATCATGGTATCTCAACAACGCTCGATGTAATCGGCGATGGATCTCTCCTTTTGGTACTTCGACCTTTTCACTTTTATGCGTTACCTTATGTATCGGGTTTTTATTCGTGTGATACATAGTTGTTGCATTCGCCATCGGTGACGGATAGAAATTCTGCACTTGATCAAGTTTAAAGTTTCTCTCTTTCAACCAAAGCGCCAAATTCAGCATGTCGATGTCTTCAGTGCCTGGATGCGCTGAAATAAAATAAGGAATGAGAAACTGTTCTTTGCCCGCTTCTTTAGTGTATTTTTCAAAAAGCTCCTTAAAACGATCATAAGTTCCCATACCTGGTTTCATCATTTTGTCGAGCGGTGCTTTTTCCGTATGCTCTGGTGCTATTTTTAAATAACCGCCAACATGATGAGTCACTAACTCTCGTACATAGTTAGGATCTTCAATCGCCAAGTCGTAACGTACACCAGATGCTATAAGAACCTTCTTAACACCTTCAACGTTGCGCGCTTTTCGATAAAGGTCGACAGTTGGTGTCTGATCTGTGTCTAAATGCCCACATATATCAGGCCAGACACAGGATAAACGTCGACAAGTTTGCTCCGCTTTAGGGCTTTTACAGCGTAATTTATACATATTCGCTGTAGGACCGCCAAGATCTGAAATAACCCCGGTAAATCCAGGCACTTTATCTCGAATTTGTTCAATTTCCTTAATGATCGATTCTTCAGAACGACTTTGTATAACACGTCCTTCATGCTCTGTTATCGAACAAAAGGTACAACCTCCAAAACAGCCCCGCATGATATTGACCGAGGTTTTGATCATGTCATAAGCAGGTATCTTAGCTTTCCCATAGCTAGGATGCGGAACACGGGCATAAGGTAGATCAAATACAGCATCCATCTCTTCTGTCTCTAACGGGAAAGCAGGAGGGTTAATCCATACCATGCGGTCACCGTGTCGTTGTGCTAACGCTCGGGCACAACCGGGGTTGGTCTCCTGATGCAGAATACGTGACGTATGCGCATAGTGTGTTTTCTCTGCACGCACAACATCATATGGCGGTAACAACACATAGGTTTTATCCCAAGGCTTTCTGCGCTGTGTTTTAGAGGTAAAAGGTTGGATAACGATAGGCTTGGCTTTTTGTGCGTCAGGCGTTACTTTTTCTTCGTCGCCCTGTGCAATCGCACATTTATCTTCGATATATTCATAAGGACTAGGAATAGGATCAATTTTACCGATAATATCAACATGTGTTGAGTCAACACCTTGCCATTCAGGTAGAGGCTCTCTGCGGATAACCGCTGTACCACGAATATCTTGCATCTGCTCTATCGTTTCTCCAGCAGCAAAACGATGTGCCATTTCTATTAATGGACGCTCAGCGTTACCAAACATGAGCATATCTGCTTTCGAGTCAAACAATACGGACCGACGAACTTTGTCAGACCAATAATCATAGTGTGCAATGCGGCGTAAACTGGCTTCGATACCACCAATTACAACAGGTTTCTTATAAGCTTCTTTGCAACGTTGCGTATAGACGGTTACAGCTCTATCAGGTCGCTTACCGCCCTCATTGTGTGGCGTGTATGCATCATCATGACGAAGTTTTCGATCAGCCGTATACCGATTGATCATCGAGTCCATATTGCCAGCCGTTACACCAAAGAATAAGTTCGGTTCGCCTAGCTGCATAAAGTCATCTTTGCTATGCCAGTTGGGCTGCGAAATAACGCCGACTCGGAAACCTTGTGACTCTAAGACTCGTCCTATAACTGCCATACCAAAACTAGGGTGATCAACATAGGCATCGCCTGTCACAATGATAATATCGCAGCTATCCCAGCCCAACATATCCATCTCTTTACGAGACATCGGCAAAAATGGTGCAGGATCAAAACAAGATGCCCAATATTTAGGGTATGAAAACAACCCACGTTCGGCCTTCATTCGCTGAACAGGTTTAGCCGCTTTTCTTATAACAGCTTGAGGATTAACGATTTGTGGTTCCGAAGGCATGGTGAACTCAATGATGAACTAGTAAAAACCAGGTGAGTATAGCAAAATTTGTCGAACTAATCAGAAGGACTGGTTTGTGTTTACTTCTTAGATATACCTCTGTTAACGCGCTACTTTTTCTACCAGCAAGAAGAAAAATCAAGCAAACCCTAAGCTTGAGCACCTTGCGAAACAACGTAAATCTTCACGGCCAAAGCAAAAACGCCAAAGAAAATCACTGTTTTCATAGTTGCCAAAATATAAACAGGTAACATATTAATTTTAATAGCATTTTTCCAGATAAAAACGTAAGACGTTAGTCCAACAAACAACCCAAAGTACAAAATATGACGACCAAATTGCAAGTAAAAGTTTGTTGTAGCTGGGAAGAAGAACAAAACTGATACTAGAGTGCAAATACCGCAGGCAAGTAACCAAAGCCTTTGTTCATTCACATTAATCTGCATTGCTTACCCTTTTGTAGCAAAAAAATCGGGGTACATAAAAGGCGCCATAGCTAGCACCAGTGCTTGCGTGTAATTGCTTTGACGTGTCGCGACATGATTGGTCAATAAACCAATAGCACCACCTTTTTGTTTAATGTTATCGGTATTAAATAATCTATCCATAACATGCCCAAGTTCTTCTCCAGCCTGCAACGCTTCATAAACAGGCATAGGCAGAGGAAGTAAGGCGCCACGGCCGATAGATGGCTCTTCATTTACATTGTTGGCTATGGCCACATAGGCAAAAGTGGCGGGACCAAAATCAAACAAATGTACGCCACCTTCCATCGCCATATAATAATCAGCTTGGTGATATTGTCGGCAGTGCAAAACACGGTTTACTGCGCCTAGCTTGGTTTCATCTTCGGTCATTGGCTGATCAGGGACACCTGAAGGTGCGGTAACACCAACACTCTCTATCGTCATCTCTGAACAAAGCAAAGAAAGAGCATCATTCGCTGCATTAATTTTTACTGGGTTCTTAGAACCAACCATTACCCTTACTGTCTTTTGCAACATCTACTCCTAAACTTATTGTCACGCATAAAAAAACCGACACTATCAAATGTCGGTTTTAGAATTTTATCATGCCGAAGTAAAGTATTTATGCAACTAATTAGCTGTTGCTGTTACTTCTCTTCTGTATGTTGCCGTTGCAGGTGCAACACCAAATGCCTCTTGATTCTTGCCACCCTGCAAAGAGCGTATTATCGCAAGCAATGAATAATGATGAATGGCATGGCTAGCAACAAACATTAATTCCCTGCCTAAACTGGACGCACAAGTCACATTCTGCTCAGAGTTGATGCTAACCTCTGACTTAACAACCATGGCTTTATCCATTTCTTGAACACTGATTTGACGTAACCAATTTTCAATATCTTTCCATGCAGCCAGTGCTGCTTCAGGATTATTTTCCACGTCGGATTCACGATTCCGAAGATTATAGTCAACTTCTCCAGTGACCACGCCATGACGCAATGCTTGATAGTGATCAACAATGTGACGCATGTGTGCACCGGCTGAGCTGCTAAAGTGCGGCTTGATAACTTGTTGATATTCAAATTGGCTTAGTTCACATAAAAAGGCTTTTGCCTGCTCTATGATTTCTAGTTGACTCGAGATCATCTGCTTCCCAGATTGATTTTACCAATGCAAAAGACATGCTACTTGATGAATTAATTTCATCCACAACACACCTAATGCAGGTTTACGTTAATGAAACGCCTCTTTGAGTTCACTTTAATACGAACCAAAATTAACGTTGTAAAACACTTGCTACAATATATTCCTTGTATATTCTAACCGCTTGATCGCATAGATAAAAGCCTGAATTTAGATCTACCCTGTAACAATTGTCTCACTTCGATCATAAAACAGCCATTTAATAAGCAATCAAAAGACTTCAAGACCGCGACAGTTCTTAGTTCCAGCGACCACATACACTCAACTTTATACGACGAAGCGCTATTATAACGCGAAGTGACATTCGTGTGTGCGATCTCTTTTATTTTTAAATTTTGGGGCCTTGTCATAGTTGAATATTTCAAAATATGAGGAAAATTAGCTCTCCTGGAACCTCTTATCGGGTGAAATAAGAGTGACATACTCGTTTAATTCGAAACAAAAATGAAAACGGTGCTTGCTGCACATATAAACGCTAACTGCCACAGCTGTTAAGATTACCGACGGTTTTAACGTGATTATCATTTATAGATACAAAAACGCTACGATAATCGGTTTTTGCAATGACAGAGGTGATAGACCTCGGTCAGTATCGTGCTGAAACACTCATGTTTTAGCGTAAAAAGTGTCCCATCATTCAAGAACAATACATAAGGTTGTATTTTTGCACTAAGGCGTGCCAGTCTCATGCGCTTTTTCAAAATCAAGTCCTGTATTCAGCCTCGATTGACTAAAAATTTCACCTATAGTAGTTTAGGATTTCAGTCAACTATTATATTTTAAATAGGGTGTAATATTATGATTTGGAAAAACAAAATTGGGTTTCTTTTCGGCCTTCTTATTATGAGTATTGGGTATGCCAATGCCTCTTTTCAAACCAGCACGAAAGCTTCTGTTCAATCTAATAGTCAAGAAGAACCTATCGAACGCATTGAAGTATTTGGTCAGCGTTCACTGACCTTCTATCGTCAACAACTTCTCAATGCTGAAAGAGATTTCGTTAAGTTATTCAATCATACAATTGATATTGATGATTTTAGAATAAAATGTGCTTACAGGTTAACAAGAGGCGACTCTCATTTAAAGAAGTGGGATTGCAAACATCGATATGACAATAGGATTAAGACTCAGGTTTCTCAAGGTGATGGGAGAATTCT
>CAZVDU010000068.1:0-21532 GCA_964625615.1 uncultured Pseudoalteromonadaceae bacterium
AAAGACGCTTGTAACTAAAATAACAGTTACAATCAAACATATGCAAAAAGCGATGATTTATCATCGCTTTTTTTGTGCTTCAAGTTTAATTTATCTTCAATATATTCCTCTATAGGTAGGCTATTTGTCTATCATATTTTGATTGAGAAGATAATTGTCCCGGTTGTATAGCCACCGCCTTATCTAAACTGTACTTCATTCCAACTCAGAACTCGCATTTTGGTGTGGTTTAGCTATATAATCCCAGCTCGAAAAAATTCATAGGAGAATGATGCCCTCTCATTTGGTGTCATCGGAGTGTAAAAAATAAGATGTTAGAGTCAATTAGAGAACGATCACAAGGTGGCTTAGCCGCGGGTATTTTAGGGGTCGTTATCCTTAGCTTCGTTTTTGCAGGCGTTGGTAGTTATTTTACGGCGGAGGTTGACCAAACTGCTGCGAAAGTCAACGGCGAAGAGATTAACCTTTCCACACTAGAGCAAGCTTATCAATCAGAGCGAGCAAGAATGGAAGCGCAATTTGGTCAGGCTTTCGCAGAACTAGCATCAAGTGATGAATATCTGGCGCAAATGAGAGAAGGTGTTTTAGATAGATTAGTTGGTGAGATTTTGCTTAACCAGCAAGTCGAAAAGCTGGGAATGAGAGCCAGTGATGAACAAGTTCGTGAAACAATACTTGGTATGCAAGAATTTCAGATAGGTGGTCAATTTAATAGTGATCGTTATACCGCTATTCTTCGTCAAGCAGGCTTTCAACCGAATTCGTTTAGAGATTATCTTCGAAAAGAAATAACGCGTCAGCAACTGACGAATGCCTTGCTTTCAAGTGCTTTCTCATTGAGTAAAGAGACTCAACAGATATTGACATTGCAACAGCAGACGAGAGACGCTCGTTACTTAACAATAGATGCAAAACCTTTTGCTAATGATGTAGTTATTGATGAAAGTGAACTACAGGCTTATTACGAGGGTAATTTGAGTAATTATGATACTCAAGAGCAAATAAGTGTTGCTTATGTTGAACTCAAATCTTCAGATTTGTTAGATACTATTGAAGTATCAGAGGCACAAATTGAAGAATATTATCAAAATAATATCAATGACTACCGAAGTGAAGAAGAGAGGCGAGCTTCCCATATTTTATTTGAACTAGGTGACAATGAAGCTGAAGTGACTCAACAAGCGGAAGAAGTGCTGACTAAAGTACAAGCGGGTGAAGATTTTGGGGAACTCGCTAAACAGTACTCTGCGGATACTGTATCTGCAGAGTTAGGTGGTGATTTGGACTGGTTTGGTTTAGGCGTGATGGATCCAGCTTTTGAAACTGCAATATTCGCTCTCGATAATGTAGGCGAGGCTACACAAGTTGTAAAAAGTGAATTTGGCCTTCATATTATTAAATTAACAGATATAAAACCTCAAGAAGTCGTAGAGTTAGCAGAGGTACGAGAGGAGGTCTTGAGTGCGCTAAAACAAGATGGTGCAAGTGAAGTGTTTTATAATTTGCAGGAGCAAATGGCTAATACTGCATTTGAGTTACCCGATGAGTTAGATGAAGTAGCACTAATAGCTAGCACAGAAGTTAAAACAACCGCGTTATTTAGCCGCACTAGTGCGCCTCAGCCTCTGGATTCTGTCATAGCACTTAATCAAGTATTTGACGAAGCACTTATTGAAGATCGTGTAAACAGTGATCCTATTGAACTGGACGATGAGCACATTCTTTTTGCTCGAATAGAGCAACATGAACCAGAAAGAACAAAAGCATTTGATGAAGTGAAGGATGAAATCAAAGAAGTATTATCTGAAACTAAAGCACAAGAGCTTGCTAAAAACTGGGCGCAGACATTGATCAATGCTATTGCTAATAACGAGTCAGTTGATGTATTACTGGATGAAAAATCGTTGACATGGGAGAGTAAGGAAGCTGTTGGTCGTTTTGCTTTTGATATGCCAGCAGAAGTCCGTACTGAGTTATTTAGATTGAGTGCAGGAAGCAAAAATAGTTTATCAGTTGTTGATTTAAATGATGGGAATGTTGCATTGGTTGAATTACTTAAGATAAATCAACCTGACGCTTTTGAAGATGCTCAAGTGAGTGGTATGGCGCAAAACTTGGCAACACAACAGGCACAATCTCTTGTTTTAGGCGTTGTAGATGCGCTTAAAGCTAATAGTGAAGTCGTTACCTATTAGTAGGAGACATCACTTACACCAATCGGATAGGATATCCGATTGGTGTTAATACTGACCATTGACTAGCGAATAATAAGAATGGATAAGCTGTTTTGTATATTCACTTTTAGGCCAATCAATCAATACTTCTGTTTTTCCTGATTCCACGACCCGACCGTCTTGCATAACCAACATCCTGTCACTTATGTGTCTTACAATACCAAGGTTGTGAGCAATAAATACAAAGCCTAATCCTAACTCTTTTTGTAGTTGCATAAACAAATTAATGGTTTGTGAGCGAACTGATGGATCGAGTGCTGCAAAAGGCTCGTCTGCCACGATAACTTTAGGGTTCAATATCAGTGCTCTAGCTAATGCCATGCGTTGTAACTGGCCATCTGATAATTTGTGACGGTAGAAATATTTATGTTCAGGTAACAGGCCAACTAGCCTGAGCGTTTTCTCTATTTGTTCTATGCGCTCTTGCGTCGATAACTTGGTATTTAGGACTAACGATTCGTCTAGTATGTCACCTAATGTCATCGCTGGATTGATGGACTCTTTCGTATTTTGGAATATCATCCTGATATTTAAGCATCTTTCCTTGCTATGTTTGGCAGCTAGGGTTTTATCATTCAGTCGAATAAAGCCTGAAGTTGGTTTATATACACCTACAAGTAAATTAGCGAGTGTTGACTTCCCAGAGCCGTTGTCACCAATAATAGCTAGTGTTTCTCCTGCATTGATCGAAAAATTGATATCGGTTAAGTGAAACGGCTTTTTACTTTTGAAAAGCGTATGACGTGATTTGTGGTAATAGTTGAGATCCTCTACTGACAGCAATGAACTCATCGAGATGGCCTATGAATTGGAAAGTGACAGCGATAATAGTGCTCATGTATACGGCGCTCTTCTGGCATTTTTACACACTCTTTCTGAGCTCTAGGACATCGAGGGCCGAGTCGACATCCTATGGGTAAGTGCTGCAATGGCGGAATAGAACCATCTAAAGTAGGTAAATCGGTTTTCCTCTCTAAACCCTTGCTAAAACTAGGTGCACTGTCCAGTAACGCTTGAGTATAAGGATGCAAAGGCCTTTTTAGAATTCTATTCATTTTGCCTGTTTCAACGGTTTGGCCAGAATAAAGCACGGTTAAGCTATCGGCCATGCTAAAAATGGACAGTAAGTCATGGCTTACAAATAGAATACTCAGGTCTCGAGTTTGATTGAGGTGCTTAAATAATTTTAATATCTGTATTTTAGTTGACGCAACCATGGCCATTGTTGGGTCGTCAGCGATAAGGAGCTTAGGTTGAGAGATAAGTGCTAAAGCTATCATGAACTTCTGACAAACATCGTCAGAAAGCTGATGAGGATAACTTGCCATACATGTATTGTGATCTCTAATACCAACTTTATGTAAATGTGCAATTGCGATTTTTCGGCGACGTTGTTGTGCCTGCCAAAACCAGCAGCCTTTGAGTTGCTTTTTCGACACAGACTCCATCAATTGATCGCCCATAGTCGCAGAAGGGTCTAGAGCAGACGAAGGATTCTGATAGACGACAGCAATTTGTTCACGTGTGATTTTACGTCGCTTATGTTGCGTCATGCTGAGTAAGTCTTCACCTTGCCACATCATCCTATCGGCTTTAATTTTCCAACGCTCAGGTAATGCGCCAACAATAGCTTTAACGACGAGGCTTTTACCTGAACCAGATTCACCCACAAGCGCACGGATTTCTTTATTCTTAATGCTGAAACTTACTCTATCAAGGACTTTAATCCAGCCATTAGCTGTATCCATCTCTAAGGTTAAGTTTTTAACATCTAACAATGGCATCAGTGTTGTAGCCTTCTTTGTAACGCGTTCCTCAAACCATCTCCAACAAGGTTGATTGATATGATTGCAAGTAAAATGGTTATTCCCGGTAATGCAATACTCCATGGGGAAATATAAACGATATCAAGGCCATCTGAGAGCATGGCACCTAGTTCGGGCGAGGGGGCTTGAGCAGCGAGACTTAGAAAACCTAAAGCGCTGATATCTAATATAGCGGTGGACAAAGCAAATGTTGATTGCACAACCAACACTTCAATCATATTCGGGAATATTGATTTGACGAAAATGCGTGCATTACCAGCACCATCTAATCTGGCAGCCGTTACGTAAGCCATCTGGGATTCTTGGCGGACAAAATCACGGCAGGTATGAATAACCTGAGGGAGTATGGCTAGTGCAATAGCCCACATACTGTTAACCAGACCCGTACCTAAAATCCCAACGATAATAATCGCAATGAGTAATGTAGGGATTGCCATCACTGAATCTAGTAAGTGGTTAACTATGCTTGACCTTAAACCTTGACTAAGGCCAGCATAAGCTCCAATGAGCACACCGAACACGACTGATAAAATAACCAAAATAAAACTGATACCAAAGGTTAGGCGTGCACCATAGATAACTCTTGATAGGATATCCCTACCTGTACTATCAGTACCGAACATGTAGCTGATGTCCCCACTAGCTGCCCACGCCGGAGGCAATAACAAGTTTTCTGGGTTTTGTTCAAGTGGACTAAAAGGAGCTAGAAATGGCCCAATAACAACTACAAAAACGAAGAATATTAATATCCAAAAACCGGCAAATGCCCAGTGGCTCCGTTTAAATTCAATCCATGTTTGCTCAAGTGGTGAAGGAAAGAACTCCTCATCATAAAGGCTAGATCGCGACACGATTTATTCGTCCTTTAATGGGGTCAATAAACCTCAACAGTATATCTAACGATATAGTAAACATTATGACGAGACTAGACACCATCAACATACCGCCTCTGATTGCGGGATAATCTCGTTGATAAATTGCCTGTATCAACCAATTGCCTATACCGGGCCATGAAAAAATAACCTCAACAATCATCGCATTAGTCAACAAAATAGTAAATTGTGTCACTATTAAGGGTAGTACGGGTAATAAGGCATTTCTTAGTCCATGCTTCCAAAATACTTGTATATTGGTTTGCCCGCGACCATAAGCTGCTTTAATGTAGTCTTTCTCCAATACATCCAATACTGAACGCCTGACCATTCGAATAATGATCGAGCTTGTTAAAATAGCAATTGATAATGTTGGTAAAATAAGGTGTAAAAAAGCATCCTGCAATGCAGCTGTTTTATTTAGGTTTTCGGTTTTAAGAATATCAAAAATGATGAATCCTGATTGGATAGGCACATCAAAGTATAAGCTAATTCTTCCAGACAAGGGTAACCAGGATAATTGTAAAGAGAATATTTGTATCAAGATTAAAGCGAGCCAAAAAACAGGCACCGAATAACCTATTAAGCTCGTAGACAAAATACCAAAATCAAACGTTTTGTGATATTTCAGGCCGGCAAGTACGCCCATGGGAACACCTATCAAGAGTGATAAGGTAAATGCATAAGCTGTTAGCTCTACTGTCGCAGGTAATTTGAGCGATATATCGTTTAATAGAGATTGTTGAGACGTGAAGCTGACACCCCAATCACCTTCCAATAATAATCGTAAATAAGCAATATATTGCCAAAAGTAATTTGCATCAATTTTGTAGGAATTTGTGAGTGATACGAGTTGTTCTTCCGTAGGCGACTCAATACCAGATAAGTTTGTCAGCGCATCGCCGGGGAATAGATAAGCGAGCGAAAACGAAACAATACTAAGAACGAGCAACGTGAAAAATAACAAATTAATGCGTCGTATGGCGTAATTCAGCACTTAGTGTTTCTCCACATCGCCAAACCGAATGCCACCGAAGGGGTTTATTTTAAGCCCGTTGAGTCTATTACTATAAGCTTGATAGCGATAAGCATGCGCGATAGGAACTAAGGGCATTTCTTCAGCAAGGACAGCGTTAGCAAGATGGTAATAGGTTTTCCTGAGTTCAATATCTGTAATGAGCAAAGCTTCCTGAATGAGATCATCATAACGAGTAGAGCACCATCTAGCCCTGTTTGTACCTGACTTGATAGCTTGGCATGATAATAAGGGTCTATAAAAGTTATCAGGGTCGCCATTGTCGGCTGACCAACCAATCAATACGGAATCGTGCTCCCCTTCATTGAGTCTCTCCCTAAATGTTGACCACTCGAATGTTACTATCCGAGCATTAACGTTAACTTCCTGAAGGTAGCTTTGTATTATTTCTGCCATTTTTGTCGCATTAGGGTTATACGCGCGCTGCACAGGCATCGCCCAAATATCCATTTGAAAACCTGACTCTAAGCCAGCTTCTTCAAGCAGTTGCCTTGCTAGCACAGGGTTGTAGTTTATATCGCTCTGCAGAGCCTCGTAAGCCCATGAGGTTTCAGGTAGTAGGCCGTGAGCTCTATCAGCGCTGCCGAGGTAGATGGCTTCTATCAATGTGTTCTTATCAATCGCAAGCGCTAAAGCTCGTCTTACTCTTGCATCATCAAAGGGAGCTTTCTGCGTATTGAATGCCCAAAAGCCAATATTTAATCCAGGAGTTACATTTAATGTGAGGTTTTCGCGCTGATCGACAGCTGTAGTTTCGCTAGTAGAGATATAAGATATTGCGTCGCATTCCCCTGATATTAACTTTGCTAAACGTAAAGAGTCAGTTGTTGTGATGTCGTAAATCAGTTGCTTTGGGACATCTTTCATAGCCCAGTAACTTTCATGTTTCTGATAACGTATAAAGCTGTCCTTTCGATAATCGACAAATTTGTAAGGTCCAGTCCCGATAGGCCTAGTATCAATCAAGGAAGGTGTGCCCTGCGTTAGCAATTGGGCACCATATTCTTCTGATAAAATGACAGAAAAATCTGTAGCTAAATTAGCTAAAAAAGAGCTGTCCGGTCTCGTCAACTTTATCTCTACGCGATAGCCATTAACTCTGGATACTTCTTCGATGACATCGCTCAAGCCTAAACTTACGAAATAAGGGTAGTTGCCACCAGATACGTCATGATAATTGTGCTCAGGTAACCTCCATCGGTTAATACTAAATAGAACGTCATCCGCATTAAAACTGCGAGTAGGTGTAAAGTAAGGTGTGGAATGGAATTCTACACCTCGTCTTAGTTGGAATGTGTAGGTTAGACCGTCTCTGCTTACAATCCAGCTATCGGCCAAGCCAGGAACAATTTTACTAGTATTAGGATCGAACTCTATCAAGCGGCTATAAAGCTGATGAGATGTCGCATCTGCCGTTGTGCCCGACGTGTCTAGCTGAGGGTTGAATGTTACAGGAGCACCTTCGGAGCAATATATTAAACCGTTTTGACTGAGTTCATTATTCCTTATATCTGAGCATGCGCTGATCAGAGTTAATAACAATAGGAATATTACACTTTGTTTCATCAAAGGTTACTCATTTATTTCAGGAGAGCCGTCGAGTAGGTTGTATTTCTTTAAATAGCCTCGAAGTTGATGATACGTCAATCCTAACTTGTCGGCTGTCTTTTTTTGATTAAATTGACTATCAGACAATGCATGTTTGATAAGATCAATCTCATAGTTTTGAGACATTGTTTTTAAATCTACAGGGAACGTGACCATTTGACTTTCCGTAATACTAACGGAATCCTTTGTTTCGTTCTGTATTACAACATCTTCTTTATTATTTTGTTTAGATCGCTCAGGTATACTGCTGGCCAAGCGGTCCTGCGTTTTTATCCTTTTAGTCGGGCGATATGGAGATTCAAATGGGTCAAGAACGATTTGACTAACTGGCAGGTGAGGGTTGTTGCAACGATAAACCGAGCGCTCAACTACATTTTTAAGTTCTCTGACATTGCCTGGCCATTCATATTCTAATAATGCTGCTTTTGCTTTTTCTGTGAAACCACTGAAGAGCTCCATATCGAGTTGCCTAGCCATGTTAATAGCGAAATGCTCAGCAAGAATTAATATATCGTCCAGTCGTTCTCTTAATGGCGGAAGAGTAATGACATCAAACGCTAGCCTATCCAGTAAATCAGCTCTAAATTCACCCGCATCAGCGAGGCTTGGCAAATCTTCATTAGTTGCAGCAACAAGACGTACATCAACTTTAACTGAACGCGAACCACCAACACGCTCAAACTCACCATACTCAATGACCCTTAGTAATTTTTCTTGGATTAAACCTGATGTATTGGCGAGCTCATCCAAGAATAAAGTGCCATTATGAGCCGTTTCGAATCGTCCTTCGCGTCTTTTAGAGGCTCCGGTAAAAGCACCTGCTTCGTATCCAAACAACTCACTTTCTAAAAGGTTGTCATTGAGCGCTGCGCAATTAAGCTTGAGATAGTTTTCATCCCACCGTTTAGATAGATAATGTAATCGAGCGGCTACCAATTCTTTACCTGTCCCTCTCTCTCCAATAATAAGGACGGGTTTATCCAAAGGTGCAATTTGAGATATCTGCTCCAGCACTTCCAAAAAGCTGTTGGCTTGTCCGATGAGATTATCTTGTTGGCGAAATCGGCTCATGGAGTTCCTTAAATGTGGTCTATTCGACTAATATCTGGTTTGTCTACATACTAGTGTAGTTTGGTTAACGAGCTGAGTAAAACATTAATTGTTATAAATCAATGCGTTAATATGCTTTATAAAAGTGGCATTGTTATTGTATTAGTTTTACTCGAGTACTTTGAATAGTATGCCACATTAGTTAACGAGTAAGAGGTAAATGATATGGGAATCTTCTCGCGTTTTGCAGATATAGTGAACTCAAACATCAATTCGATTTTGGATAAAGCCGAAGATCCAGAAAAAATGGTTCGCTTGATTATTCAAGAAATGGAAGACACGTTAGTTGAAGTCCGTTCTACGTCGGCAAAAACTTTAGCCAGTAAGAAAGATATAACGAAACAAATCGCTAAAATGGATAGTGACGTTGCCGATTGGCAAGCGAAAGCAGAGCTAGCTGTTAGTAAAGACAGAGAAGACCTTGCACGAGCTGCTTTGATGGAACGTCAAAAAGCTAAGGAACATTCTGAAGCACTTGGTAAAGAGTTAAGTTTGGTTGATGATCAGCTAGCTAAACTACAAAATGAAGTTGTTCAGCTTCAAGAAAAGCTTGCTGATGCCAAAACGCGTCAAAAAGCGATCATCATGAGACAGAAAACGGTTAAAAGCCGCTTAGACGTTAAACGTACATTAGATAGCTCTAAAGTTGATGACGCTATGGGGCGCTTTGAACAATATGAGCGTAAAATCGATGATTTAGAATCTCAGGTAGATGCTTATGATTTGGGTAAAAAGAATTTGTCTGACGAATTTGCTGAGTTACAAGCAGATGATAAAGTTGAAGATGAATTAGCGGCATTGAAGAAAAAAATGCAACCTAAACCAAAGGTTAAAGCTGTTAGAACAACGAAAAAGTCTTAATGTTTACGATATAGGAGGTGTTGGATATGGAAGAGGGTATTGTTGCGTTACTTATTGCCCCTTTGATCATTTTCATGATTTTTGTCGCTCCAGTATGGTTGATATTACATTACAGGAGCAAGAAGCAGGTTGCTCAAGGAATTTCTGAAGAAGAATATGTCACGCTTGTAGAACTTGCGGAACGAGCTGAAAAAATGGCTGATCGTATTCATACACTTGAAGCCATCTTGGATAGCGATTCGCCTGATTGGAGAAACAAGGTATGACAATAAATAGAGCATTATATCGTGACCCTGATAAAGGAAAGGTAGCTGGAGTATGTGCAGGGATTGCTGAATACTTTGGGCTAGAAACTTGGCTTGTTAGGATCTTAACGGTTACAGGCTTCTTCTTACTAGCAGGCCCTTTCGTTTTGGTCGCTTACGTCGCAGCTTGGTTCATACTTGAGAAGAAGCCATCGGCAGGCTTTACAAAACCTAAAAGCCAAAGGCCTGCTCACAGAGCCAGTGGTAAAGGGTGGCATAATGTTCCACAAACACAGCAAACGAATAGTGAACAAGATGATATTGAAGCGAAAGTAGAGGTTAAAGCTAAAGTTTGGCAAGCAGGAGAGCCACCTAAGCAGGCTTTTACAACTATAAAGTCGCAATTTGAGCACTTGGAAACACGTTTGCGAAGTATGGAAAGTTATGTAACATCAGCGGAGTTTCAGTTGAATAGAGAAATTAGTCGCCTGTAAGACTGCAACTCAAAAATACAATCTGCCTACTCTTTATCAAGGGATTACTTCAATTAGAGTGGGTGATGTATTTTCATCTTGTTTAAGTCGCAGAGATATAGGTAATTTGTTATTCAAAAAATTAAGACACCCATCAATCAACATTTTAATCAGATCAAAAGTCGTATAACGAATCAACACGTTAATCTAGCTGTGACTGGGTTAAGTGGTAGTGGCAAAACTGCGTTTATTACGTCTCTCGTCAATCAATTATTGTATGCTTCTGAAGAACATCAACTTCCTTTTTTTTCAATTCAACGTGAAGGGCGGATACTTGGCACTAAAATAGATCTTCAGCCCAATTTGAACATAGCTCGATTTGAGTACGAAGGCGGTATGCAGAGGTTAAATGCAGATCCACCTGCTTGGCCAATACCAACTAAAGGTATTAGTCAGATAAGGCTTAAAATCCGATATCGCTCGAATTTGGGCTATAAGCGTTTGGTCAGCAAACATAACACGCTTACACTTGATATTACTGACTATCCTGGTGAATGGTTATTAGATTTACCGTTACTTAAATTAAGTTATAGGCAATGGTGTGAGCAATGTTGGAGGGAATTCCAATCTCCAGTAAAGAAAGTTTTGGCGTCTGATTTTGTGTCATCAGTTGAGACCGTAAGCTGGCTCGAAGAAATTAATGAAGAACAAATAGCACAATTAAGTCAAACTTATACTGATTTCCTCTTCGCTTGCAAAGAGGAAGGTTTTGAAGTTATTCAGCCTGGACGATTTGTATTACCCGGAGAACTTAAAGGTGCGCCAGTTCTTCAGTTTGTTCCTGTGAACCCAATGTTTTTTGAACAATCTGAGAAACCGAAAAGCCAAATAAGAACAGCACTTGAAGTCGTTAGTGAACGGTTCGAACATTATAAGAAAACCGTAGTTAAACCTTTTTACAGGGAACACTTTCAGCGATTTGATCGGCAAATAGTTTTGGTTGATCTACTCAGTTCGCTTAATTCTGGTGCTCATAGTTTTACGGATTTAGGTAATGCTCTCCATTCTTTAATCGATAATTTTAATTATGGGCAGTCAAGTCTGGTTAAGCGATTATTTATGCCTAAGATTGATAAAGTCCTGTTTGCTGCGAGTAAGGTAGATCATGTTACTCAGGAACAGCAACCGAACGTTATTCAATTGTTACAATCCATCATTGCTGAAAAAAGGCGGCAGGTTCAATTCGAAGGTGTCGAAACTGAGTCAACGGCTATTGCATCGATCAGAACAAGTCAGTTTGGGGAGGTGATTCAAGGTCAGGATAAAATACCTGTATTAAAAGGAACCTCTTTGGAAGGAACTCCCCAGGTTATCTTCCCTGGAGATGTGCCACCTGTATGTCCATCAGTAAGTTTTTGGGAAAAACAGGGGTTCGAGTTCCCAAAGTTAAGGCCGATGTCATCATCAAAATTATCTTCATGTCCTCACATTAGGCTTGACCAAGCATTAGAGTTTTTGTTGGGAGATAAATTAAAATGAAGGAGCTTAACGGACCAACATTGAAGATTGCTCCCAAAAAAGATTTTTCAAAGAGAGAGTCGGAGTATGACGGGGAGCTTTCGAAAGATAATCAGGAACATATTAAACAGATAACTCAATTTGACGAAGAACAGTTTTTACAGGAGGTAAAAGAGAGCGGTATGGAGAATACCATTAATGACTTTTCTAAGGAAAACGTTCAGGGAATCAAGCAACCTAGGAAGTTCTTTAAAACTAAGCTCACGCTCGCCTTTTTAGGCATTTTGGTTTTTGCTGAGTCTTTCTATTATATAGCAGAGTTGATTGCCGACTTTGATGTTCTGGATGCTGCTTGGCTTGCATTTTTCTGCATTATTGTCAGCTCTTTCTTTGTAACTGTGTTTGGTGAATATCGCTCTTTGAGAACTTTGAAAAATGCTGAAGAGGCGAGACGTCGTAACCACTATTTCCTAAACAGTAATGCTATCGGTAATGCCGATGTATATTGTCAAAAGCTTTGTTCTCCATTAGAAAAGGATTACTCACCAGCTGTTGAAAAATGGCGTTGTGTGATTAAAAGTCATCACACCAATAAAGAGGTAACAGAGCTGTTTGATGATTTAGTTGTTGCTGAAGCTGATAAAAAGGCGATTGGTGTTATTAGGAAGCAATCCGCGGCAACGGCAGCACTTATTGGTGTGAGTCCTCTAGCTTCTGTAGATATGATGGTTGTTTTTATTAGACATTGGCAAATGATTGATCAAATTAGCCGTGCTTATGGTCTAAAACTAGGGTATAGCGCTAGGATAAAATTATTGAGACAAATAGCGAAACATATGATGTATGCAGGCGCTAGTGAAATTTTACTCGATGCGAGTGTATATGCTCTTGGCTCATCGATTACAGCAAAGCTATCTACAAAAGTTGCTCAAGGAGTCGGTGCAGGATCATTAACAGGGCGACTTGGTTTGCAGGTTATGGCACAATGCCGACCTTTTGAGTGGAAAAGTGCTAATAAGCCCACATTGACAAGTATCGCGAGTCATATCTTGAATGATTTACGTAGGTTGTAATGGAGTTTAAATGCTTATGTTCTCACGACACTAGCGTAACTATATGCTTACTAATCTGCGAGCGTGATTGCTGTCTGTGAAGGCCTACATTCATATTTTTGAGGTAGACTGAATCCACTATGAATTTGAAGAAGCTTACGTTTTTAAGTTGTGCTGTCTATATAGCTACTTAAATGTTGTTGGTGATGAGTTGATACATACATTATGAGTAAGACGAGTAAATACTTTTCCAACCCTTCTGATGAAAATGGGATTGTGCATTGGAGTGAAGAAGAAAATCGAATCTGGCACGATTTGGTTGTAAGACAATTGGATGTCATTGAAGGAAGAGCCTGCAAAGAATATGTTGAGGGATTAGATAGGCTAGATTTACCGAAAGATCGCATTCCTCAATTGCATGAGGTCAATCAAGTCTTAGGCGAAACAACTGGCTGGGAAGTTGTTCAAGTACCAGCGTTGATTAATTTTGATGAATTTTTCCGTTTGTTATCAACAAAGAAATTTCCTGTTGCGACATTTATTCGAACTCGTGCTGAGTTTGACTATTTGCAAGAGCCTGATGTTTTTCATGAGATTTTCGGTCATTGTCCATTACTTACTAACCAAGCGTTTGCTAATTTTACCCATGTTTATGGGAAGTTAGGTTATGCAGCGAATAAAGAAGATAGAGTATTCTTAGCCAGACTATATTGGTTTACCGTTGAATTTGGATTATTAAATCAAGATGGCGAACTGCGAATTTACGGTGGCGGTATATTGTCTTCTCCTGGTGAAACGGTTTATGCAATAGAAAACACTGAGGTAGAACGATTCCCAATGTTGCCATTAGATGCGATCAGGACGCCTTACCGAATTGATATTATGCAGCCAATTTATTTCGTCTTAGATAAATTTGAGCAGCTTTATGATATTGCTAATATGGGTATCATGAGTCTCGTTGAGGAAGCTAAAAACCTCGGGTTGTATGAACCAAGGTTTCCGCCTAAACCTAAAAAAGTTAGTTAACGCTTAAATTTGTTATTTCATCTTAGATAGCTTCTAAACACTATAGTTTACAACTTTATTGTAATATTATGTTTACATATAGAGAGCTTTTTAGGTGTAAATTATGCGTTTGGAAATCAGTTGTACGGATCGTCTAGGGATAGCTCAGGACGTTTTAGATATTTTGGCCGCACGTCAAATTGATTTGCGAGGTATCGAAGTTGATAACATCGATAGCATCGGCAAAATATTCTTGAGTTTCCCTAGCATTGAGTTTTCTGATTTCCAAAATTTGATGCCTGAAATAAGGCGGATCCCTGGTGTAGACGACGTTAAAACTACTCCCTTTATGCCTGTTGAGAGGGAGCGCAATCAGCTAAGTGCACTTTTACAAACCTTACCTTCCCCAGTTTTTTCTGTCGATACTAAAGGCAAAGTATTACTTATTAATGATGCAGCGTTATCTAGCTTAGAAGAAAAAGAAGACTTAATGATAGGAGCCGAGATAACAGACATCATTAAGGGCTTTAATTTTCAACGCTGGTTAAGCAGTAAAGAAATTAGCGGCTTGTTGCATAAAGTAAAGTTTATTGAACAGGACTACCTCGCTAACATCCACCCCGTTATGGTACCCGAAGCTGGAGATGGTGAGTCTATTTTGGCTGGCGCCTTGATTATGCTGGAATCGGAGTATCGTCTTGGTCAACAGCTCAATGCATTTCACCAAGTCGAAACTGATAAGTTTAATCATATTCATGCTAATAGCCCGACAATGAAGAAAATGCTCAAGGATGCAAAGAAGATGTCTGAGCTCGATGGGCCTATCGTTTTATTCGGAGAAACAGGTAGTGGTAAGAAACTAATAGCAAGAGCATGCCATAACGCGAGCCGTCGTTCAGGTGGAGAGTTTGCAATTCTGAGCTGTGCAGCTCTCCCTGATGATGTTGCAGAAACAGAATTGTTTGGCTACGGTCCAAATACCTTTGGACAGAATGAAGAGAAAGTCGGACTGTTGGAGCGTATTCGTGGCGGAACTTTATTATTAGATGAAGTTGGTGACATGACTGAGCAGTTGCAAGCTAAGCTATTACGTGTGTTGCGTGACGGTACTTTTTTGCGAGCTGGAGATTCTAAAGAGGTTGAAGTGGATGTTCGTATTATCTGTACAACTCAGAAAGATCTAGGTCAAATGGTACAGGATGGTGAGTTCCGTGAAGATCTGTTCTATAGGCTTAACGTGTTGAGCTTGGTTGTTCCATCATTAAGAGAACGTAAGAACGACATAATACAATTATCAGAGTTTTTCCTTAAACAGCATTGTGCAAAGCTGAATCGTCATGCGCCTAAGTTGAATAAATCATGTGTTGATTTTCTACTAAGTTATCCCTGGCCTGGTAATGTCAGGCAACTAGAGAACGCTTTATATAGAGCTGTATCTTTGCTAGATGGTGGTGAGCTTAGTAAGGAGCATATCCAGCTTCCTACATGCTCTGGCACTGTGAACTTTGTACCAGAAGAACTGCAAGGTTCATTAGATGAAGAAGTGAAACGCTTCGAAAAGAATTTATTGAAGAAGCTTTATCCGTCTTACCCAAGTACAAGGCAACTTGCCCGAAAGTTAGGTTTGAGTCATACAGCTATTGCTAATAAATTGAGAGAATATGGTATTAACAAGAAAACAGTGAAAGTTTAAATGAGGTTACTAGGATATTGGCGTTCATCAGCTACTTACAGAGTTCGTATAGCGCTTAATTTAAAACAAATCCCTTATGCTTATGAACCGGTTCATTTGATTAAAGATGGTGGTGAACAGCATAAAGACGATTATTTGACATTGAACCCTTCTCACTTGGTACCAACGTTGATTGATGAGGATGATGATCTAATTTTAAATCAATCAATGGCAATTATTGAGTACATTGATGAGCGTTTTGATGGTCCCTTAAAACTTTTACCGAGTGACGGATTGGATAGAACTAAAGTGAGAGCTCTTGCCTATGACCTCGCTTGTGATACGCAGCCTCTGGCTAACTTAAGAGTGCTGCAATATTTAACGGAAGAGTTGAAGCAAGAAGAAGTTGTTAAAATCCAATGGGCCAAGCACTGGACAGAAAAAGGGCTAGCGGTTGTTGAGAAGAAGTTAACTAATACCGCAGGTAAGTACTGTTTTGGTTTTGATATATCTATGGCAGATGTTTGTTTAGTCCCACAGGTATATAATGCTATTCGATTTGGTGTCGATTTGAACAAATACCCTATAGTGAAGAAAGTTCATGAAAATTGTTCTGAGATTAGTGAATTTATTGAAGCTTTACCTGAAAATCAGATAGATGCTCAGTAATGCTAATATGATCAAAAAGAGGTTATTTGTTTTTCCTTTAATGTAAAAAGCCACACAACTGAAGCTTTAGTTCTGAAACAGCCTTGAACTCTAAGGTGTGTGCAGAAATTATTGCAGTGTAAAAAATAGGTTTATCGCTTTAATATGCCAAGTACTATCATAATCATTGACGACTTCTTAGATGATCCCGTTGCTCTACGTGACATAGCAATGGGGTTAGACTATCCACATCCCGAACAGCTCGATACAGAAACCTATTTTCCAGGCCGCAACTCAGCTCAGCGTATTGATTTACGGGGAACTGATGAGTATGTATCAAGAGTCACAGGAGAGAGGCTCAAAGGCTTTGGGTTAAAGGAAGGAAGCAGTCATGCACGTTTTCGTCAATGTACTGCAGATGAAAAAGGTAAAGGAGGTGTTCATATTGATCACTCTGAATGGTCAGGTATTCTCTATCTGAATCCGGATGAACAAGCTCAAGGCGGAACAGATTTTTTACGGCATAAAAGAACAGGAATGGATCGAGCACCCATTACGCCGGAAGGACTGAGAGAGCAAGGTTTTTCAAACTATAATGATGTTTGGTCTGAAGTTCTATTGCCCGATGGCAAAAACCCGGATGCTTGGGAACTTGAAATGCGAGTGCCGGCAAAGTTTAACCGACTTGTACTTTTAAGGCCTAACCTTTTTCATAACCCGACACCTGGCTTTGGGACTAGCATACAAGATGCTAGGCTTGTTTACTTAATGTTTTTTAAGTATGCATGAGGATTTTTCGTTCGCGAGATTGATTTTAAAGGATCGCTGATTTGATAATAATTTATACTATGAGTGGATCAGTACTTTATCGGCAGTTCAGTTGTATTTTTGACCTGCTTCAATGCAAAGGTAGAGCTTAGATGATCGACGCTAGGCAGATTCGTCAATTTCGATTTTAGCAGGTGCTCGTATTCCTCAATACTTTCGACAATTACTTTCAATAAGTAATCCTTATCGCCGCTAGTGGTGTGACATTCAACAACGTTAGTAATGTCTTGCACGGCTAGTTCAAAATCATTGAGTGAATCGCCGTCATGGTTTTTTAGGGTTACGTAAATAAAAACGCTAACACCAAGGTTTAGTTTCTTATTGTCGAGCAATGTTACTTTTCGTTGAATTATACCTTGTGACTCCAGCTTTTTAACTCTTCTCCAACAAGGCGTGTGCGATAGACCAACTTGTTGACTAAGGTCTGCCATTGATACGGTAGCGTCGCGTTGTAAAACACGTAATATCTCTTTATCGAATTTATCTAGTTTCATAGATGGCTTGATTAATTACTGTTAAATCAAGCATGCAAAAAACAAAGCTTCTTTTCAATAGCAAATATTAGGATAAATACACTATTACTAGTGACAAGTGTAAGTAATTAGGTGCAACCTGGATGTTTGAAGTGCAAACAATGCATATCTTGTCCTCTTATCATTGAGTTAATATGCGTCGCAATATATAAAACCGTTTCTTTGATGAGGTTAATAATGTCTTTGTTTGAACATCCCGAATTTGCCAGCCATAAGCAGGTATCTTTCTTTAGTGACCAAGTTTCTGGTTTGCGCGCAGTTATAGCTGTTCACAATACAAACTTAGGGCCGTCTTTGGGTGGCTGCCGCATGTGGAATTACGCTAGTAGCGCCGAGGCTTTAAACGATGTGCTGCGCCTATCGAAGGGGATGACATACAAAGCAGCTATGGCCAATCTAAAATTGGGTGGCGGAAAGTCTGTCATTATTGGTGACCCTAGAAAGCAAAAATCTCCCGCAATGATGGAGGCTATGGGGCGTTGTGTTGAATCCTTCATGGGAGATTATATTACTGCGGAAGATTCGGGTATTTCGGTAGACGACTTGAAGTTAATGGAAAAGCACAGTAAGCACATCGCGGGAACGCAAGCTAATTATAGTTATGATGGAGGAGAGTCAGACGGTAATCCTGCGCCATCTACTGCTTATGGTGTTTTTGTTGGTTTAAAGGCAACAGTCGCTCATAGGCTTGGACGTAACCTGAGTGGCGTTAAAGTGGCTATTCAAGGGTTAGGACATGTAGGCTACAGGTTAGCCCGTCATCTGCATAATGAAGGTGCAGAGCTTTATGTTACCGATATCTTTCCGGATAACCTAGACAAAGCGGCAACAGAGTTTGGTGCAAAAATTGTTGATCCCAATGATATTTTTTCACTGGATGTTGACGTATTTGCACCTTGTGCTTTAGGTGCATCTATTAACAAAGAGACTTTGCCTTTGCTTAAAGCATCGGTTATTGCTGGCGCTGCTAATAATCAGTTGGCACATGAGCATTTAGGGGATGAACTAACAAGTCGAGATATTTTGTATGCGCCTGATTACGTTATTAATGCTGGCGGTGTGATAGATATATACCATCAAAGAATGGACAGTAATGCAGGTGCATTGAGGGCTCATATAGAAAGCATTGGCCAAACGTTAAACGAGATATACGAGAGAGCTTTGACAGAGAAACAAGCAACCAATATTGTCGCTAATGAGATTGCTGAAGAAAGATTTGGAGCTTGATTACGGTAATATAAAATTCTCTGTAGTAATTCATAAGCGGCTTTGGTAACATTCGCGCCGCTTTATGGTTACGGCGGTAATCATCTTCGCGATACAAGTTCAATGGTGATCTTCTTGGTCCCCTCGCAATGATACTTTGTGGACTCGGTCAGACCCGGAAGGGAGCAGCCGCAGCAGACGACTCATGTGCCGGGGTGTGGCTGAGGAGATTACCACCATACTTTCTTCATGTACCTTTAACCTCGGCTTTTTTCATCTAGAAATTTTATAGCTTTACTTACAGCTTCGCTCACGTTTAATTCCATTTCATGGCGCTCATTTTGTGGTAGGTAAAAAGACATATCTACTTCATACCTTATATAACGAGGTGGTAATTGATTGAGTGCCAAACAGCATAAATCAGCTATATAATCGGCATCCTTACCTGAATGAACTCCCAAACTCTCAATACGATCTAAAACTAAGTGTTCATAATAATTATGAATGTCATCATCTAATTTCATATAATATAGCGCTTTCTATCTACGTTATCCCTATCCTAGCTAACATTCACGAAAATGTCATGGCTAACTGCTTCTCGTGAAAAAAATCAGCTAACATGCACACAAACCAGTCAAGGAAATTCGTAAGAAGGCTGTTCACGACCTGAGGCTCTTTCAGGTGTTAGTATGCGAGCCAATTAGCATTACACGTAGATAAATTGTTGTTGTTGCGCAGCATGAAATAAGTGTTTATCCTTTCGCTTAATTTGATAATTAAAGTTTTGAAGTTTTAACAATTCTTAACGGCAGGTAACGCTCTATCGCCTGTTAAACGTGGTTTTATGGCTCTTTTGTAGATTGATAAGTAATTTGCTCATTTATAATACGTCAAAGGGTATGCACCTTGAATGCTCACCACAGGTTAAAGATTCAACACAGAATATTGGGAATTTATACTTTATGCAGTACTTTCATCGATTTGGGCTTTTTATAGCTTGTTCGTTCTTAGTGATTGGTGCACCAAATGTATGGGCAGAAAGTGTTTCTGATGCACTTATTGTATGCTCTGAGGAGTCGAATAGCTTAAAGCGATTGATTTGCTTTGATAAAGTGGTGAAGAAGCTAAATTCGTATCAGCAAGGTGATGAAGTGCTTGGAGAGATTGCACGTGCACCTGCCCCTCGCTCTGCGAAACCTGTCGATAAGATTCCAGAACAACCGAACGCTCCAGAATCTGCTAATAAAACTGATGAAGTAGACACTTTTGGCTTACCAAAACCTAGTGAAAGCGACACATTTCTAACTGACGGTGATCTGCATTCAGTTGTCAGTGAAGTGCGCCAGGCTAGCAATCGGAGGCTGCACTTCGTGCTAGAGAACGGCCAAGTTTGGGAAAAAACTGAAGGAGGAGCAACAGGCTTGCCAAAGGTAGGTGATAAAATTGTTATTAACCGCAGGGCATTGAGTGCTTTCTATATAAGAAGAGAAGGCGTTAATAGGAGTTTTAAAGTTAAGCGTATTAATTAATAGCCGATTGGCTTCTCCTCAATTTGGTGAAGGGATGCTTTTTTACTTTGTTACACTACTTTAGTTTGCTATGGTGGTGTAACCCCTTCACTGCATTGTTATGCTATAAAAAGGTAGCCTTTCGACTATATCAGAAGATCTTCAATATGTAATTACAATGAATTATCAGCGATACTGATGTGGGTTCCAGAGTATGTTGCGTTACATGAAGAAAGCAACTTCCCCAACTTTAAGCTTGCTATTAAATTGTACGAACAGATATTATTTACTTAGAAAAGCGTAATTAATATCTCATCCCACCTGTAAATGTCTCAACTTTATCATTAGAGCACTATGTTAATTAGCATTTGTTATTTGCTGATACATTGATAACTCTGCAAACTAAAGTGGCTGGGCTTTAGATAAGCTGATTTCTAATAAAAGCTATTGATTTCATATTCCTACCTAGATAAAACCTATTTTAGCAAGAGCCCTGAAATGAAGAGTTGTCAAAATATATTTGCACCTGTTTATGACTTCTGACTGAATAATAACTATTAAAATGTTTCAAAACTTTTACGGCTTGTTTTTTTTTGTTAGAGTTGAGAGGACTCTGTTAAGAAAGTCAATTATAAAAACATAAACACCTTTTCAAAATATAAGTTTGATAGGAAACACATTATCTGGCTATAGACCAGGTACGGAGTATAAATATGAATAAATCCAAAATAGCAAAAAGCCTTGAGCTACTATTGTTTGGTTCAATGCTTTCTGGCGCTGCGCTTCTAGCAACACCAGCGATGGCACAAACAGAATCTGCTGAAGACGAAGAAGTAGAAAAAATCCAAGTTACAGGTTCTCGTATTCGCAGAAGTGAAATAGCTGAAAGCACACCAGTTTTCTCCTTTGATGATGACGAACTCGACGTACGTGGTTTTACTAACGTAGCCGATCTATTAGCTCAATCACCTCTGTTCGGTGGTAACCAAACGCCTCTTGGTGCGCAAAATGGCTTTACTGCAGGTCAAAACAACGTAAACCTTTTCGATTTAGGTACGCAAAGAACATTGACGTTGGTAAATGGCCGCCGTTTGGTGAGTGGTACATCAGTTGGTTTAGCGACTAATGGTGGTAACGTTAGTGGGGCGCAAGTAGATTTAAACACTATCCCATCTTCACTTGTTGAACGTATCGAAATTGTACCTTTAACGGGTGCTGCTACCTACGGTGCTGATGCGATTGCTGGTACAGTCAACGTTATCCTCAAAGATGATTACGAAGGTTTCGAAATTACTGC
>CAZVDU010000069.1:0-2191 GCA_964625615.1 uncultured Pseudoalteromonadaceae bacterium
GAGTTTTCTAAGCTGTCTCTGAATAATAATTCATAGGCATAAAGTGTCTTATCAGCATTAAGTATCGGTTGCCGTGCTGCATAGAATGACATGCCTGCTCCTAGCTTTAGCGTTAGAAATATAGTTAAATTTAATAAATACTACAAAAGTTTCTGCATTTCGTCGACAACCCTTTGATGCCTGGTAGTGATGGCGTTATTTGCTTGTTGTGTTACAAGGCTTACGCCTAGCGCTACTCCGCCTCCAATGAGAAACCCTGGAACAATCTCGTAGATAATGCTACTTAAGCTTTGATTATTTATTGTTATCGGCGCATATATCCAAAACAGTACTGTTCCTGCTCCTGCGAGCATACCGCAAATCGCACCAATGCGAGTTAAACCAACCCAATAAAGGCTTAATAGGATTATTGGACCAAATGCAGCGCCAAAACCAGCCCAGGCGTTCCCAACGAGGGAAAGGATAGTGCTATCCCTATTATACGCTAGCGCAATGGCAACAAGCGCAACAACGATGACAGATACTCTACCTACGGTAATTAGCTCAACTTGATTGGCATCTCTACGCACAAAAACTTTATAAAAGTCTTCGGTCAATGAGCTAGAAGAGACTAATAACTGTGATGAAATTGTACTCATTATAGCTGCAAGGATAGCAGCGAGCAAAAAACCGCTTACAAGAGGAGAAAATAGTATCTGTGATAGAACGATAAAGATGGTTTCTGGATCTGCGATATCAAGACTGTTTTGAGTTGCATAGACAGCGCCAATTAACCCCGTCGAACAAGCACCGATAAGTGTTACTATCATCCAGCTCATACCAATTCTTCTAGCCGTTTTTACTTCGCCAACTGAACGTATAGCCATAAAACGAACAATAATATGAGGTTGACCAAAATAACCCAACCCCCAAGCCATGCTCGAGATAATGGCGATTAAAGAAACACCATCAAAAAAGTCGAGCTTGTTGCCTGGTAGTGAATTAAGCATTGAGGTTGTTTCTCCGATACCACCTACATCTGTTAACGCTACAATAGGCACTAAAATCAGTGCGACAAACATAATGCAACCTTGGACAAAGTCGGTGATGCTTACCGCCATAAAGCCACCAAACAGTGTGTAAGCTACAACGACACCGGTTGTAATATATAGTCCGAGTTCGTAGTTTAAACCGAATGAACTCTCGAATAGCTTGCCGCCTGCGACCACACCAGAGGATGTGTACAAGGTAAAGAAAATAATAATAACGATCGAAGAGACTATGCGAAGTGTATAGCCTTCGTTGTTAAAGCGTTTGGCGAAGAAGTCTGGAATAGTGAGCGCATCGTCTGCCATGGCTGTGTATACACGTAGCCTCGGTGCAACTAATAAATAATTGAAATAAGCACCGATAACTAACCCGATACCAATCCAAACACTACTTAGCCCAGAAACATACATGGCTCCAGGAAGTCCTAATAACATCCAACCACTCATATCTGAAGCACCAGCGGAAAGTGCGGTAACAGCTGGGCTCATTTGCCTGCCACCTAACATGTAACCAGACACACTCTTGTCAGATTTTTTGAAGGAATAAAGCCCAATGCCTAACATGGCGAGAAAATACAGCGATAGTGAAACAAAAGTGCCTGTGTGCATGAAGCTTCCTGTTAGAATTGTTTTTATACTGCAAAAGTCAATACACCCTAATTGACCGCTATGATATTAATGCTAACAAGCGCAATGGATTAATACTATGAGGAAAACAAATGAATCATTGTAAATGGTTTGATTATGAACAGCTGACCAAAGAGAGCCTGGAAGCGATACTTGAATTACGGCAACGCGTCTTTGTTATCGAACAACAAAGTATCTATCCGGATATTGATGGGTTAGATAAAAGTGCTTTGCATTTGGTTATGCAGGCTGATGATGGTGAAATGATTGGTTATGTCCGGCTAAGGGAACTCGCTGCTAAGCATTGTTGGAAAATAGAACGGGTACTTTTATTACAAGAATATCGCGGTACCGGAATAGGACAAAACCTTATTGAAGAAACCATGAGGAAAGCTCGTGAACTTCATCCCCAACATAATATGAAGTTGTCTTCACAATGCAATGCTACAGATTTTTATAAGCGTTTTGGTTTTAGTGAAAAGGGTGCTGTATATGACGACGGTGGTATTGATCATATTGATATGATGCTATTTTGA
>CAZVDU010000069.1:2291-5542 GCA_964625615.1 uncultured Pseudoalteromonadaceae bacterium
CGAGCATAAAAAAACCCAGTGAACACTGGGTTTTCAATACAGAAAATGTCGTATTAGTCGTTTATTTTACGCAGTAAAGTTTAATTTACCTAACAATGATTTCTGCAACTTATCTAATGGCTCATTCTTCTCACCAATGATAACCATGTCATGGTCACCCATTTTTAAAGCTCTTCCATCCATATCTTTGTCACCAAAAGAATCTTGGATAAGGAAACGATCTTCATGAGGTACGATAAACACAGATACTTTGCCTTGCTCACCATCCATAATTAAATGCAAGGTACGGACGTTGTCTACATCACAGAAATTAGCTGAATATACTTTGCCGATATCACTACTAAATTCAGTACCGAAACTCGCAAGCTTAAAATTGACTTGCTGTGTCGACAAATTACTGTCGCCTGTTTCCATTTCTTTAGCATGATAGAAGTGCGCTAATGCGCCTTCAGATAAGTTAAATTCAGGTTGGCTCTGGTTTAATGTAGTAAAACTAATACCTATAGCAAAAGCTACCGACGCAGCGAGAGCTAGATGAACCCTACCGCGCTTCTTAGTTTCTTGGTGCTGATTTAACGATTGGTTCAGAATTATCTTATGTGCCAGATTCTCAGGAACAGGTATATTCATCACTTCTTCAATGGAGGCATCAAGTGTTTTAATGTCGTCCCAAAGTTTTTGTTTTGATTGATCCTGTTCCGCCTCTTTGCGAACACTTTCATCGTTCGTTGATGGCTCTGAGTAAATGGAACGTCGGAACTCGTGTTCATCCATCTTTATAATCTCTGCCTTCATTACTTCTCTCTAATTGCTCTTTCAGTTGATTTCGTGCTCTAAACAAACGAGTCATAACCGTATTCTTGTTAAGATTCAATTGTTCGGCAATTTCTTCGCCACTATAGCCAAACATGACTTGCAGCATTAATGGCTCTCTATACTCTTCGCTTAAATTTGCAATAAGGCGCTGTAACTCTTCATGCTCAATCTTAGTTTCATTTGAAGGACCTTCGTCTTCCAACGATACGTCTTCCATATCAACCAAATCGAACTGTTTGCGTTCAAATCGACGCGCGTTCTCTCGCCTTAAAATAGTAATCAACCAAGCCTTTGCCGCTTTTTCATCTTTCAAAGAATCAAGAGAACGCCATGCACGTAAAAATGTTTCTTGCACAATGTCTTCAGCAACTGCTTTGTCTTTCACTAGCCAATAAGCATAACGGTATATGTCTGCGTGTAAGGCTTGCACCAATACTTCATACCGCTTTTGTTTTGTAGCTATGTCACTAGGGACCGCACTAAGTTTTGTTTTATTTCGCGAAAACATACAAATTTATTAAATTTCTTTCTTAATATTCATAATAGTATCAACATTTTGTCTCAAATGGATATTTTTCACATTAAAAGACAGGTAAATCATCTGCTTTTTAAGCATTTAGAGTGAATTATTGTCTATCAATCCAAATGTTAATTTTATCTTCCAAAACATTTAATGGGACTGGACCATCTTTTAATACTTCATCATGGAACCCACGAATATCAAAGTCATCACCGAGCTTCTGCTGCGCATTTGCTCGCAATTCCATTATTTTGAGTTTACCGATCATGTATGCCGTTGCTTGACCCGGCATAGCAATATATCTTTCAATCGCCTTTACAGCGTCATTTTGTGGGTTAGGGGTGTTTTCTAACAAATAGTTAATGGCGTCTTCGCGGCTCCACTTTTTTGCATGGATACCAGTATCTACCACCAAGCGGCAAGCTCGCCATAATTCCATCGCTAAGCGACCAAAGTCGGAGTAGGGATCTTCATAGAACCCCATATCCTTTGCTAACTCTTCAGTATATAGTCCCCAGCCTTCTGTATAAGCGGTAAAAGACGCGTATTTCTGGAACTCTGGAATGCCGTCTAATTCTTGTGTAATAGCACGTTGCATGTGATGCCCAGGAATACCTTCATGGTAAGCTAACGCTTCCATTTGATAAGTTGGCATTGAGTTCATGTCGAACAAGTTAGCGTAGTAGGTACCAGGGCGCGAACCATCTTTAGAGGGGCTTTGATAGAAGGCTTTACCCGCTGACTGTTCTCTAAAAGCTTCGACGCGCTTTACAATCATGCCTGCTTTGGGTGACAAGCCGAAGTATTCTGGAATTTTTTTGCGCATTTGAGCGATTAAGTCAGTTGCTTCTGCTAAATAGCGTGCTCTGCCTACTTCGTCATTGGTATAGTAAAACTGCTTATCAGAGCGCATGAACTCAAAAAACTCATTGAGGGTTCCATCGAACTCCACTTTCTTCATGATGTCTCGCATTGCAGTATGAATGCGCTCGACGTTCTCTAATCCGACTTGATGAACTTCATCTGCGGTTAAGTCTGTCGTTGTAAACCATTCCAGTCTATTTTTGTACCACTTATCACCATCAGGCAGACGCCAAACTCCATCACCTTCTGGACTTAGAGCACGTTGCTTTTTAAGTTCTTCGATTATCGCCAAGTAGGCAGGTTGGACTGATTCTAACATGGCTTTCTGAGCGTTAGCGATTAAGCCAGATTTTTCAGCAGAAGATAGTTCTAATGCATTAATTTTGTCATTGAAGTCATTCCAAATCGTTGAGTTTGTTGGTGATTCCTCAAATGGCGTGCCTGTAATGACGTTCATCGATGCTTGAATCATCTGATCATATGCCCATTTAGGTGGGAAAACGCCGAGCTCTTGTCTAATACGTAGCTGTTCAATGACTTGATTAAACAAAGTGTCAACACTGGATAAACGAGAAATATAAGCTTCTGCATCACTAATATCGCCAATGCGGTGGATATTGATTAAAAAGCTAGGCACTAGAGTATGGAAAGCCCTAAATTGATGCATGATATAGGTATGGTGGCGATATTCATCATTAGCTAGCTGGCGCTCTAGAGATAACTGATTTATCTTTAGGCTAAGTTTTTGATTTTCTGTTAGCTGTGTTTGATCGAAGGTAGCTAATGCCGCTAAACGCTTTTTAGATTGCTCTTTCTGTTTATTAAAACGCTCTTCTGTAACGGTATCCCATTTATCATAGTCCCACTTATAACCTAAATAACCTTGCTGCAAAGGGGAGTCTTTAAGGTCTTCTTCGAAGTTATCGGCAAAAAACTGATCTAGGCGTTGCGCTTCAGACAGAGTTTTTGTTGTTTCTGTCGTGGATGATTCATGAGCTTCACTTGTCTGATTTGCCGGTGAGCACGCACCTAGTGATATTATTAACGAGCC
>CAZVDU010000069.1:5642-21466 GCA_964625615.1 uncultured Pseudoalteromonadaceae bacterium
CTTCACTTGTCTGATTTGCCGGTGAGCACGCACCTAGTGATATTATTAACGAGCCAATTGCTAAGGCTAAAGTTGTCTTTTTCATGATATTTGTCCTTGCTTGAATTCAGGCATCTATTGCTACTAGGCACTGGTTGGGTATAGTGGCTTTAATTTAGTACCTGCTGATTCAGGTTTATTATTTTGGCCTTTCTTTATCTGTTGGATTACTTGACGCAACTCATTTGCTTGCCAAGACTGGCTTTCTCTCCCATAGCGCGCTTGTAGCATATCCTTAATAGCAGTGTTTAATGCATCATTGGACAATATCTGCTGACATTGTGGCAATGTGGCGTTGGGTTTACCGCATAATATTGCAAGCCAACGTGATAATGCAGGTTGAATATCACCAGGGTTGTTAGATTTTAGTGACTCTGATAACCGCTTCCAATCATCGGTATTCTCCGAATGTCTTTTATCAGTTTTGCTTTTCGGGCTTGTTGCTCTTTGTTTGAAAGCCCAAAGTAGTGTCAGCAACCATAATACGAGAAGTGCCCAGCTACTTGGTGACCAGAAATTCGTTTTAGCTACCTCCACGACTTCCGATGGATTGTTAACGGGCGTATCACTCAGTGTTTGTTCTGTTTGCAATGTCGGGATGTTACCTGATTGCGCTATTGCGGGCTGAACGGTGATAGTGCGTGATGGTAGGGTCGCGTACTCTGTCGTTTTTGTGGTGACATTGAACCAAGGTACACGCACTTCCGGAAGTGAAATATTTCCTGCTGTACTAGGGATAATCGCAATCCTTTCTACACGTTGCGCAATCAATGAATCATCGCGTTCCACAGTTGCTGATGTTGGTTGCTCTGGATAGGTTTTCAGTGAATCAGGGTAATCGCTGTTTATTTCGGGTAATTGCTCTTCCACTAAACCGACAGCTGTTAGTGTAAGTGTTCTAGTGATTGGCTCGCCAACTCTATATTCAGATGGGTCGGGTTGCCATTCTTCATTTAACTCAATGTAATTGCTTGGTAGCCAATTACTATTATATCCCTGTGGAATAGGTAATACATTGAGTTCTATATTAGGACCAAGACGAGTAACTGTTTTGGTTCGGCTAAAGAAGCCGAATGATTGGCTAGTATTGTCGGCTACTTCACCTTCAAATAGAGAGCCTTCAATAACAAACTGACCACTTTTTTGTGGAATAATAGCGAATACACGTTCGATGATTCGAAAACGTTTACCATCAACTATCTCATTATATTCTTTATCCTGACCAATTTGGCGAATTTCTGCATCGGCCAATTTGGGTGCTGCTAAGCTACCGCGTTGCAAATCTGCGGCTAGGTATAGTTTGGCGGTGTAGCGTACTTGCTGCTGTAAATAAACCTCATTAGAGTCAACTTCGGTTGTCACATAAAGATTTCTATCTCTACCAGCTCTGCTCGCATTCGCAGGTAAAACAGACAATGTAATAGGCTGACTTGTTTGTCCGTCAATGGTAAATGCGGGAATGGTATAGCGTCCTGGATTTCTTGGGATCAAACGTGTTGTCCATTGCGTAAGTCGTGTCGTATTGAAGTTAATGCTTCGTGTTTGGCGACTTACGGATGTGTTACCTACGACGAAATCTTTTAATAAAGGGCTAGGGTCAAATGCATTGCTCGAAATATCATCATTGGCTGTAACAATAAGGTTTACCGATTCATCTAAAATAATGGGATTAGCGTCGACAGTAGCTGTAACTTCCGTCACGGCAGCTTGCGCATTTGCACACAAGATGGTTAGTAATAATGAATACCATAATGTTTTAGTCTGTTGTTTCATTGTTGTCATGGTTACCAGTTTTTCTCTCGATTTCCAGGGACTCTGCTGCGTCTACGTTTTTGATTTTCGAGCAACATCTTTTGCTTTAACAAAAAGGATGGATCATCTGGTACTTTACGTAACAGGTTCTCTAGTCGCTGTAATTGCTCTTTTTGTTCGTCTGTGAGTTCTTCAGGCTCTGCTTGTGCTTGTTGTTCTTCGCCTTCTGCCTGTTGTTGTTCTTGGTCGGCTTCTTCTTGTTTCTGTTCTTCAGACTCTTGTTGTTGCTCTTCGGATTCTTGAGATTCTTGATTATCGCTTTCTTCACCTTCGTTTTGATCTTGTGGTTCATTTTGCGATTGCGAATCTTGGTCTGATTGTTGTTGATCTTGGTCGTTTTGCTCGCCAGACTGCTGATCTTGTTGTTCAGAATCTGATTGTTCCTGATTGTCATCGGAAGACTCAGAATCTTGCTGCTGTTGCTCCTGTTCTTGTTCCTGCTTTTGCTTTTCTAGCAGTTCTTTATTTGCCAAGGCGTCTTCGTGATCGGGCTGCTGACTTAACGTTTGATTGTAAGCATCAATAGCTGCATCGATTTCACCCAGTTGTGCAAGGGCATTACCTCTATTGTAATGGGCATCGGGTGTCTCTAATTTAGAGTATTCCTCTACAGCCGCCTCATAATTGCCACTTCTGTAGTGAGAGGAACCTTTCCATGATGGATCGTTGAATTGCTGTGCAGCATTATCAAATTCTTCCTTTTTAAAAGCAGCTTGTCCTTGTTGATCTTTGGTTAACCATAAATCATCCCACCAATTAGCTTGTGCATTATTGGGATAAAGTGGTAGGAAGCAAACAACAAGTATAAAGGCTAAGCCGCGCCTAAAGCTGTATGCGGCAATGGGTAACAACAGTAACAGTAAATAAGGCCCCATTTCTTCCCATTGATCGCCTTGATTGCTTTCCTCCTGTTCAGAGTTTTCATCTTGGTCAATTAATGTTTGATTGATCAGGAAATCAATATCACTGTTATCTGATTGCATAGGCGCGTAGCGGCCATTGCCGGTGCGGGCAATAATTCTTAAGTTAGAGGTTGTCAGCTTTGGTACGACTATGGCACCAGAATAATCTTTAAGGAAATCGCCGTTGCTCAGCTTTATGGGCGCTCCTTCTTCAGTTCCTACGCCGAGGATAGAGAGTCGGTAGTTACTTGCTGCCGCAAATTCCCTAATAGGCTCCATTTCACTCAGCTCAATACCGTCTGTGATGAGGAATATCTCCCCTTGTTGGTAGCCTGCATTAACCAGCAACTCACTGGCTTTATCTAAACCATATATTACGTCACTGCCAGGTACTGGCATAATTTCCGGTGTCAGGCTAGGGATAAGGCTTGCCAGGTTTTGTGCGTCACTGGTTAATGGGCTAATAACAAAGGCATCTCCAGCGTAAGCAACAAGCCCGGTTTCTCCCTCAGTAATAGCTTCAACGAGATCAATTGCTTTGAATTTAGCGCGTGTGAGTCTATCTGGAATAATATCTGTCGAGCGCATTGACATCGACATATCCATCAGAACGACCTTTCCAGTATTGAGTTGGTATACAGGTTGAGGGAGCTTTTCCCAAGTCGGCCCAGCAAGCGCGAAAACGGCCAATATCCACCCTAAAGCGAGTAATGATAAAGGAGGCGTTGGGCGTTTGTTGCCTTCAGTCGTCATTAAATGTTGATATAAATGATTGGCTAGTAGTCCTTGCCAACCCGAACGTTGTTTAATCAAGTAGCGTGCAGCGATAATTAACGCGACTAGTGGAATGAAAGCCCAAAACCACTGGGGCCTTAAAAAATGAAAAAGTGAAAAATCAATATTCATGACAAATTCGCTGCTTTGTTTACTGGGCTTTTCGTTCTAAAGTTCTGCCATAAAGGGCCAACGAAAAAGCAGGCAGTTAGGATCAAGGCAACGCCTAATGGATAATAGTAGAGTGATCGGAGAGGGCGTAATTGTCGGCTTTCGCGTTCAATCGGCTCTAGCTCGTCTAATTTAGCGTAAATAGCTAATAAGCTTTCCGCATCTCTTGCCCTAAAGTATTGACCACCTGTTGATTCTGCCAAGGTTGTTAGCATGTTTTCGTCGAGCTCTTGAGAAGGGTTTACGCGGCGCGACCCAAAAAGGCTTCGCACTAACATTTCATCAGCGCCAACACCTATGGTATAAACGGTGATGTCTTTTTCAACAGCGAGCTGGTTTGCTTGCTCTGGTGAGATATTACCTGCTGTATTTTGTCCATCTGTGAGCAAAATAAGGACTTTGTTTGATTCTTCTTTACTGGTAAAACGTTTGACCGCTAACCCTATGGCATCGCCAATCGCTGTTTGTTCCCCAACGAGCCCTATCACCGTTTCATCGAGCAATTGCTTGACCGTTTCTCGGTCATAAGTCAATGGTGTTTGTAGGTAGGCTGTATCTGCAAATAAGATGAGTCCAATTCGGTCACCAACTCTGCGGTCGATAAACTGAGACAAGACAGATTTGATCATCACGAGCCTGTCTACACGACGGCCATTCACTTCCATATCATCAATCTTCATACTGCCTGATAGGTCAACAGCAACCATTAAATCCCGACCTTCAGCAGGAATGCTGATCGGCTCACCTAACCATTGAGGCCTAGCGGCACCTAATACTAAGAATATCCATGCGAGTACTGCTAACCAAATCATATTAGAGCGTCTTTTCTTCGAATCCTCTTGGGCGCTCAGTCCATGCATTAACGTAGGGACCTTTAACGCAGTTACTTGCCCTTGCTCTCGGGAAGGTAACAATCGAATCAGTAAAGGTAATGGCAGTGCGGCTAGTGCCCATATCCAAGCAAACTCAAACATTATGTTGGGCCTCGTTTATGTTGTTTGCTTCAGTAGGTGCCTTTCTTCTTTTTGGAGGAAGTGCATTTGTGATCCAGTATTTTACGGTTTTGGCCTGTTGTTCGAAGTTCAAGTCGATGTTGGCTTTATATTGTGCGTCAACTAACATCTGTAAGTCATTCTTGCATTGTTCCTGTTGAGCAGGTTTTAGCTGAGATACAAGGAATTTAACCCATTGTTGACCATGCAAATGTGCGACTTGTGCCTGCTCGAAGTAACTGATAGTCAGCCTGCGCATTAATGTTTGTAATGATTGTGGCCAATCTGGGGATGCTTGCGTCAAGTTTGATAACTCAGCCAAAGCATTACGTTTCGCTTTACTTAATCGCCAACGCCTTATACGCCAAATAACAAGGGCAATTATTACGCTGATGATTACTACGAGCAATATCCACCAACCTATAGCGGGTGGCCAAAGCATTGTCGGCTCGGGTAAATGTATATCTTTTAGTTCTGCTAATGGGGAAGTTTGTGCTTGCATTATCGTCCTACCAACTGCTTCTCTAGAGGAATGCCCGCATTCAATTGAATAACTCGTGCTCGACACTGTTCCAAGGCTGTTACAATGTCTGCATTTCTTCTTTCATATTCATTTTGATAATGTTGTGCTGTTTTTTGCTCACCTAACATGATGGTTTGGCTCCGTTCACCATCAGTTAAAGCGACTTGTTGGATGACTTTAGCTTGAGGCAGCTGATGTTCAAAGGGATCTGAGACCTTATAAGCAATCAGCTCGCAATGCCTACTCAGCCTACTTAAGTGTCTTTTAGCCGTCTCGTCCATTTGCATGAAGTCACTGACTAAAAACACCATTGAACCGGGGCGCGCTAATCGCCTAAGCCTGGCACATGAATCAGAAAAGCTAATGGATTGTGCTTTTGACGATGCGCCGGAAGCGTGCACTTTGAGCAAGCCGTTGAGTAAGGCAAGTACTGATTTTTGTCTTGTCTGTGGCTTAAATTCAAGGTGATGTGTTTGGTTATATAGGAGGCCACCAATTCGGTCTCCTCGATTCTTTGCTGCCCACGCAAGCAATGACGTTAAGTGCGCTGCCTGCACCGATTTAAACAGCAGCTCAGTGCCAAAATGCATACTCTTGGATAGATCACATAACACAAAAACCGGACGCTCTTTTTCTTCCCGGTATAGTTTGGTATGGGTTTTACCTGTCCTTGCAGTAACGCGCCAATCAATGGCTCTGATATCGTCTCCGGGTTGATAATGGCGAGCCTCATCGAATTCCATGCCACGTCCCTTAGTTTTTGCTAAGTAGCTACCAGCGAGCTTCGCCTGTATCGCTTTTTTAGGATTGATATCTAATAGCACTGACTTGTTTTGATAATACAGCAATTCTTTCATACCAAGGCTAACGCCATTGGTATGATGTTGTTCAAGCCAGTTTTTTGTTTCTTGTAAACTCAGGTGCATACTATGGAACAGGTACTAGTTTAACGATACGATCAAGGACTTGGTCGCTATTGATCCCTTCTGCTTCTGCTTCATAGCTAAGCAATACACGGTGGCGTAACACATTGTGGAAAACGGCTTGTATGTCATCCGGTCCTACAAAATCACGGCCATTTAACCAAGCATGTGCTCGGGCACACTTATCAAGGGCAATAGTTGCGCGAGGAGATGCACCAAATTCGATCCAGCTTGCTAATTGTGGATCATATAATTCAGGCTGCCTTGTCGCGACAATGAGCTGCACCATATAGTTTTCCAAGGCATCGGCCAAGTGAATTTGTAGTACTTCTTTTCGCGCTGTAAAAATGTCAGCTTGTGTGAGTTCCTGTGGCTTTTCTACTTTTTCACTGATCGCTTCGTTACGTGTCAAACGCAGTATTTGTAGTTCTGTTTCTGCACCAGGGTAATCAATACTTAAGTGCATCAAAAACCTATCGAGTTGAGCTTCGGGGAGCGGGTAAGTACCTTCTTGTTCTATTGGATTTTGAGTTGCCATAACTAAAAACAGCGACGGGAGAGGGTAGGTTTTGTTGCCGACCGTTATTTGTCGTTCAGCCATCGCTTCTAAAAGCGCCGATTGTACTTTCGCAGGGGCTCGGTTTATTTCATCTGCCAATACTAAATTATGGAATAGGGGACCCTGTTGGAAAACGAAAGATCCATCTTCAGGCCGATAAATATCAGTCCCTGTAAGATCAGCAGGTAATAGGTCGGGTGTAAACTGCACCCGATGGAAGTCTCCTTGGACCCCCTGTGCCAATGCATTAACAGCACGTGTTTTCGCTAACCCGGGAGGACCTTCTACGAGCAAATGGCCATCAGCCAGCAGAGCTATAAGAATATTTTGGGTTAAAGTTTGTTGGCCTACGACTTGACTGTCGAGGTAAGCCAGTAGTTTTTTAAATTGAGCAGCAGCCATAATAATTTGACGTTTTTCCTTAGTTTAACAATATGCAGACATTCTCATGTCTTTTTGAGAAATCTACAGCAGAAAGACAACCTAATCGATATAAGGTTTCATGCAAGAAAAACAATGTTACAAAAACGCGTGTGGCGATATTTTATACAAATAGCTGTAACCTTTTGTATACTGGGTTAGGTAGTTACTCATTGATGCACAAACTTCGTCTACTACAAGTGGATTTTTACCCCTTAATGACACCACATTTAGCCAAGTCATAAGTTGCTATGCGTTAGTAGCGGTAGTTGCCAAATTTAATCAAATTTGAAATTTCTTGCTTAATCTGTACAATTCTTTGTCATTAGAGGTCAGACCACTTAAGGAGTGCTTATGTCACCCAGCCAATCAGTTACTGCGCGAAATGGCGATAGAATTGCTATTGTCGCAGGCTTGAGAACGCCATTTGCTAAAATGGCTACATACTTTCATGGAGTTCCTGCTGTTGATTTAGGGAAGATGGTTGTCAATGAAATGTTGGCTAGAAACAACCTGGATCCGAAGTCTATTGAACAACTGGTTTACGGACAAGTCGTACAAATGCCTGCAGCACCTAACATTGCACGAGAAATTGTTTTAGGTACAGGTATGAATGTGCATACAGATGCATACAGTGTGTCACGAGCCTGTGCAACGAGCTTCCAATCAACGGTTAATATCGCTGAATCTATGATGGCTGGTAATATTCAGGTTGGTATAGCGGGCGGGGCAGATTCGACATCCGTATCACCCATTGGTGTTTCGAAGCCTCTGGCGAGAGCCTTGGTTGATTTACAAAAAACGAAAACCTTAGGCCAGAAGTGGCAAGTGCTTAAGAAGTTGAAGTTAAAGAACTTGCTACCAGTACCACCTGCAGTGGCTGAGTACTCTACTGGCTTATCCATGGGACAAACTGCTGAGCAAATGGCAAAAACACACAGTATTAGTCGTGCTGATCAAGACGCGCTAGCACACAAATCACATTCAAATGCAGCAAAAAGTTGGAATGATGGGCTGTTAGCGAATGAAGTTATGACAGCCTATGCTGAACCGTTTAAAGGCGCTCTTGAACAAGATAATAATGTACGAATGAATTCTACTGAAGATGGATATGCCAAACTTAGACCTGTATTTGACCGTGCCCATGGCACTGTTACGGCTGGGAACGCAACGCCGTTAACGGATGGTGCATCAGCAGTGTTAATGATGACTGAAAGCCGAGCGAAAGAACTGGGTTACACACCACTTGGTTACATTAAAAGTTATGCTTTCGCAGCTATTGATGTGTGGGAAGATATGCTAATGGGACCGTCTTACGCGACGCCTATTGCACTTGAGCGTGCAGGAATGGATTTAAACGACCTAACATTGATTGAAATGCATGAAGCTTTTGCTGCTCAAACTTTGTCGAATATCAAAATGTTTGCTAGCGATAAGTTCGCACAAGATAAACTTGGTCGTAGTAAAGCGACTGGTGAAATTGATATGGATAAATTTAACCAAATGGGGAGTTCTATCGCATATGGACACCCATTTGCAGCAACAGGAACGCGCATGATCACCCAAATGCTAAATGATCTTAACAGGCGAGGAGGTGGTACCGGGCTTGTCACCGCTTGTGCTGCTGGTGGTTTAGGTGCAGCTATGATCCTTGAGACAGAGTAGGAGAAAAACAGTGAGTGAACAAAATCAATCTGCATTTACGTTAGAGAAAAATGATAACGGCATAGCTGTGCTTATCATGGATGTGCCTGGCGAGACCATGAATACGCTAAAAGCGGAATTTGGTGACCAGATAACGACTGTTTTGGATCAAGTCGAAGCTGATAGCTCCATTAAGGGCGTTGTTGTTACTAGCGGTAAATCTAGCTCCTTTGTGGCTGGTGCTGATATTACGATGCTTGATGCGTGTGAGACTGCGGAACAAGCGCAGAGCTTATCAAGTTCAGGGCAAGTCATTTTTAATCGTATTGAAAATATGAAGATCCCTGTTGTTGCTGCTATTCACGGTCCAGCACTGGGCGGTGGGTTGGAGTTGGCATTATGTTGCCATGCCAGAGTTTGTAGCGATGACAGCAAAACTGTTGTTGGTTTGCCTGAAGTACAGCTAGGTTTATTACCTGGTACCGGAGGTACTCAACGTCTACCTGCCCTTATCGGTATTCAACAATCTATGCAGATGATGTTGACGGGTAAGCAGGTGAAAGCCAAACAAGCCAAGAAACTTGGTATCGTTGATGATGTTGTCCCTAAGGCAATTTTATTGGATGTTGCGATAAAGATGGCATTGAAAGGGTTTACCAAGTCTAAACGACCTAAGTTATCAATGGTTAACAAGTTTTTGGAAAAAACACCCTTTGGACAGCAAATAGTATTCAAACAAGCAAGGAAGCAGACGTTAGCGAAAACATTTGGTAATTACCCTGCGCCGATGAAGATTATTGATTGTATTGAGAAAGGTGTTTCAGGCAGGAAGGGATACGAAGTGGAATCTAAACACTTCGGCGATCTTGTGATGACACCAGAATCTAACGAGCTACGTAATATCTTTTTTGCCACCACTGAGATGAAGAAAGAAAGTGGTGTAGAAGGTGTTGAACCTGCATCGCTTTCTAAAATTGGCGTACTTGGTGGTGGCCTGATGGGTGGTGGTATTGCTTATGTAACTGCTACTAAAGCTGGTTTGCCTGCACGGATTAAAGATATTAGAAGTGAAGGGATCGCTAATGCCATCAAATACTCTTTTGATTTATTAAACAAGAAAGTCAAACGTCGATTTATGGCACACAGCGTGATGCAGAAGCAGCTTTCTCTATTAACTGGTAGTACCAACTATGATGGGTTTGGTAATACTGATGTAGTGATCGAGGCCGTTTTTGAAGATGTAGGCCTTAAACAACAAATGGTGGCTGATATTGAAGAGCATTGTAGAGAAAATACGATATTTGCATCGAATACGTCTTCAATTCCCATTGGGCAGATAGCTGAAAAAGCTGCTAGGCCAGAAAATGTTATAGGATTACATTATTTTTCACCTGTCGATAAAATGCCATTAGCGGAAGTTATCGCACATGAAAAAACTTCTGAGAAAACAATATCAACGACTGTGGAGTTAGCAAGGAAACAAGGTAAAACGCCTGTTGTTGTAAAAGATGGTGCGGGCTTTTATGTAAATCGTATATTAGCACCCTACATGAATGAAGCCGCTAATGTACTGTTGGCGGGAGAGACAATTGAACAAATTGATAAAGCCTTACAAAAGTTTGGTTTCCCTGTTGGTCCTGTTAAGTTACTAGACGAAGTAGGAATCGACGTTGGAACTAAGATCATTCCTATCTTGATGGAACAGTTTGGTGAACGCTTTAAATCAGCAGATGCTTTCGACAAAGTACTTAAAGACGATCGTAAAGGTAAAAAGAATAAGAAGGGCTTTTACCTCTACACGGGTAAGAAGCCTGGCAAAGAAGTTGATGAGAGTATCTATAGTTTAGTTGGTGTTAAACCTAACCCTAGTATGAGCCTGAATCAAATTTCTGAGCGTTGTGTCATGATGATGCTAAACGAAGCAGCTATGTGTTTAGATGAAGGTGTTATTCGCAATGCTCGTGATGGTGATATAGGTGCGATATTTGGTATTGGTTTCCCACCTTTCTTAGGTGGTCCTTTCCGATATATGGATAGTTTAGGTATTAATCATGTTGTGAGTCGACTTGAACATTATCGTGATTCACTCGGTGAAAAGTTTGCTCCGGCAACGGTTCTTTTACAAATGAAAGAAGAAAATAAAACCTTTTATTAACAAGCATTTAACAAGTGAAAAAGCTGCAATTGCAGCTTTTTTTTTAAGCGTTTTTTAGTGTATGATGCGCCTCCAAAACTGGGAGGAAGTCATGATATTTGTTGTTATTTTGGTGTTGGCGGTTTCTAGTCTATTTTATTATGTTCAAGCGTTTAAGAGCGGTCTATCTGCAAAAAGCTGGGCAGTTATCGGCTTAGTGACAGGGCCATGTGCATTGCCTATGTTTCGCGCTAAAAGGAGAATGGCGCTAAGGCGTGTTCAGGGGTTTGATTCGGTTTTTTTTGGGGCTTAATGATATATTCCAAAATTGAAAGAAGAAAAGGAAATGGCTTCCTTTTCTTTTCTAGATGTAAAGCTTTCTGTTAAGAACTTTGTCTTACAGTACAACTTTTACTATTACCACTTCTTTTTTTTCCCTCTATTAAAGAAGAAATCCATAAACTCGGTTTTAGTTGTATCTTTAATAACTACTTCAGTTTTGGCCACCTTAGATGGAGCACTTACTTTTTCATTTGTATTCTCTGTTACGGGAGCTGTGGTACTTACGGCTAGTGCCATCGCATATGCTTTTAACATACTTTTCTTTCCTCTTATATTTATTGAATTTGACATGTATCAACATGACAGCTATGTGTAAGCGATTTGTGTGCCAAGTTATATTTTTTTATCGTATTGATTTTTAATAACTTTATTAGTCAAAAAAATGACTGGAATGAAATTTTAGAGTGAATTGTTATGTCAAAAAATATTGATTAAAGGAAGAGGTATTAGTGACTAATATCAATAATTTGAGAGAGGTTTTTGTTTTCTTTTAAAATATTTTCGAAGCGATCAGCTCTTAACGGTTTGCTAAACAAATAGCCTTGGATCATTTCACATTCGTAATTTCGTAATATAGAAAGTTGCTCTTCTTGTTCAACACCCTCGGCAACGACTTTGAGACCTAGGTTGTGGGCAATGGTAATAATGGCTGATGTCATATGACGGTCGACACTGCTTTCTGCTATGCCATCAATAAAGGCTTTATCTATTTTGAGTGTATTGAGGGGGAATTGTTTCAGGTATGCGAGTGACGAATACCCAGTACCAAAATCATCAAGTGCTAAGTGGATACCGCGCTCCCTAAGCCTTTCCATTAACATCATTGATTGCTCAGGTTGCTGCATGAGAGTGCCTTCAGTGATTTCACACTCTAGATGCAAAGGAGATAAACCGGTTTGCTTGAGTATCTTAGTAATACGGTCATCTAAGTCAGGTAGTTCAAACTGCCTAGCAGAAATATTAATGGCGACACGCCCAGTAAATAGCCCTTCTTTTACCCATCTTTGAGTATCTGCACAGGCTTTCCTTAGCACAGTCTCACCTATTTGAATAATTTGTCCGGTTTGCTCGGCTAGTGGAATGAATTGATTAGGGCTTACAATGCCTTTTTCTGGGTGCTCGAAGCGAACTAATGCTTCCATGCTCACTAACTTACCGGTAATAACATCAATCTTTGGTTGATAGTAGACAGTAAATAAATCCTCCTTTAAGCCATGCCTAATAAGGTTTTCAATCTGTAACTGCCTCACAGCATGTTGATTCATCTCACCACTAAAGAATTGGTAACGATGTCCACCAGAGTTCTTAGCGAAATACATGGCTGTATCCGCATTCTTAAGCAGTTCTTGTGGTGTGGTACCGTCGCCAGGGAAGAATGCAAGACCGACACTTGCTCCTAAAACAAACTCTTGTTTATTGGCTATAAATGGGCGTGATACTTCGTCGAGAATAAACTGAGCAAAATGTGTAATGCGATGAATATCAGTGGTTTTATCGATAAGAATACTGAACTCATCTCCCCCTAGGCGGTAACAAGTTGCATTGTTACCGGTCAGTTTTTGCAGCCTGGTGGCAATTTGTTTAATCAATAAATCTCCTGTTTGGTGCCCTAGAGAGTCATTAATCTTCTTAAAATTATCAATATCTAGACAAAGTAATGCATGATTTGTATTCTTTCGCACTAAGTTGTCATGACTTGCTTGGAAGAAGGAGCGATTAGGCAAGTTGGTGAGTGGATCTGTATTTGCTAGCTTTAACAACTCTTTTTCTGTCGTTTTTCTATCTGTTATATCTGATAAGACACCGACAAAGTTAGTAATAGTGCCATCTTCTCGCTTTATAGCATCAATATTCAGGCTGATTTCGTAGCTTTCACCATTAACACGTGTGGATTCAATTTCACCAAACCAATTACCTTTATGTACTAATGTTTTCTTTATCTCCTCGGTAAAGGCATCAGGATACTGATAAAAACGTAAATAAGATGCTAATGCTTGTTCGCGTGTATTACCTGTATGTTTGCAATATGACTCATTGACAGAAACAAAGCGGAATTGATCATCTGTAATAAAAACACCGTCTGAAATTGTTTCTATGGATTTTCTGAACAATTGTAATTGTTCTTCCGATATTTTTTGTGTGTCTATGTCTTTTAATGTACCTGTCATACGAAGCGGCTTTGAATCTTCATCCCAGCTGACGACACGGCCTCTATCAAGTACCCAAATCCATTCATCTTTAAAATTCTTAATGCGATAGGAAGCACTGTAATTATCTGTAATGCCACTAAGATGATTATTGAGAGCCGTCGACAGCTTATCCATATCTTCCGGGTGGATATTTCTTTCGTAAGAACTAAAAGCTCTTATATCATCCTGCGGAAAATCCATGGTTCCCCATATGTTTGAGCGATGGACTTCTTTTGAAACAATGTCCCAGTCCCACAACTCGTCACCACTGCTCCATAAGGTTAATTTTAGACGTTCTTCACTATCCTGTAACAGCTTACGTGCTTGCCTCCTCGCACAATATTGTTTAAACCAATAACCTGTGATGAGCAATACAAAGAATATATAGACGAATATAGCTTGATTATTAAGCCAAAAAGGGGGCTCCACAACAATTGATAGCTTTTTAGTTGGTGACCAAGGCCCTTCATAACGTCTCGCTTGGAGCTGAAATTCATAGCTACCGAAGTCTATGTTTGTATAGGTGGCTTGCCTTAAGCTACTGTCAGTTTCAAGCCAGTTATCGTCACTGCCTACTAATTTGTAACGGTAGGAAATTGCATTAGGTTCCAAAGCATTTATTAAGGCGAACTCTAATGTAAAAGGTGATGCATTATTCTCGAGAACTAAACTTGAAATACGATTAATAGGCTTTGCTAATATGCTATCTATCGCACCTATATTTACTTGTTTATTGAAAACTTTTAGTTCGGTTAGTTCCGGTGCTGGAATAGGTGTATTTTGTTGTATTTGTATACTTTCTGCGTTAATACCATGAAACCCATTGTTACCGCCAATGAGCACTAGCCCTTCTTTCGTTACGGTACCTGCACCTTCATTCAAGTTATTGTAATTCAATAAAGATGCTGAAATGTCTTTTACTGATTTATTTGAATTTATATCGATCTGCTGGATAGATTTATTGCTTAAAACCCAGACGCTTTGACCGCTAGACAGAACGTCAACTAACTGGTTACTTATAAGTTGATTGGCACTAGTTAGATGTGCTTCAATATTTAAATTAGGCTTGTTAAGCTTGAGTAGACCATATTCATAAGTAGAAACCCAAAAGGCGTTTTGCGATTCTGCAATACCTGTATAGGACGCAGACTTATCACCTAAGTTAATAATGAGTTGATTAAATTGCTTGGTTTCTAGGTTGAATTTAGATAAACCTATATTAGTAGATAACCACAGTTCATCATTTGTATCTACATATAAAGGGCTAATTGAGTGCACTTGACTGTTTGCCATAGGAAACTCAATAAGTTCTCCTGTACTAGTATCTATCCCCTTTAAAGTAGAGGAAAGAGAAGAAACCCAAGCGACGTCCTTGTGGACAATGATAGTCTCAAACTCCATTTCAGGTAAATATTTCTCTTTAAGTACTAGAGTGCCATTTTCAAAACTATATTTGTGTATACCATTTGATGTCGCTAGCCACACTTGGTCTTTGTCATCAATATTAAGATCCCATATGTTGTAGCCCTGATTTTTAAGGAAATGTTCATATCTGCCGGTTTTAGGAGAGTACCTATTAACCCCTCCATTTTGCGTTGCCACCCAGAAGTTACCTTTAGAATCTTCGTTAACGGCCCATACCATCCTCCCTGACAAACCAAACTGATAACCAGGATTAGGCTTAAAATGATGAATATCTGAGTTTTGTGGGTTGTAGTTATTGAGGCCACTGTTGTATGTACCTAGCCAAAGCGTCTGATTAGAATCCTTAAAGATCTTGCTTATAAATGGTTGAGATAAGGATGTCTGAATACTCCCTTCTTTATCTATTGAAACGGTCGAATTGTTAAGGGTATCGAGGATCGTAATCCCTAACTCAGTCCCAATCCAAAGGTTTTTGTTATTTTCGAATTCCAGTGTTCTGACCCAATTACCGATTAGGGGAATATCACTCTTAGAGTAATATTGTTCCTGTATGTTGTTATCTTCATCTAAAACCAGAACACCACTCTCTGTCGCCAACCAATATTGATTGTTAAATATTTTCATATCGAATAAGTGGTCTACTAAAAAGCCGCTATTCTCTTTGGCTTGGAGTATCTGAGTTAGGGAACTAGTCTCCTTGTCCAATTGGTAGATGCCATTCTCAGAAGTACCTAGCCAAATTCTATCTTCTTCATCAAAAATAAATATTGGATTTACAGGAAAATAAGTCAGCTGAGTGTATATTTGTTCGAAATGCTCGGTGCCGGGAGCTAGTTTATATAAACCATATTCACCTGCAGCTAACAAGCTACCATCCTTCGCTTGGGTCAATGCACCAATTTTATTCGTTGCAAAGCTGCTATTTTCTTGATTAAAAACGTCGAAGTTATCTTTATCAGGATTATATCGGCCTAA
>CAZVDU010000070.1:0-21447 GCA_964625615.1 uncultured Pseudoalteromonadaceae bacterium
AGTGTCTTTGGCTTTAATTGTCACATATGACACAATCATGGTCATTTAAGACAAATTGTATTACCAATAATTTCGATGAATAACCATGTATAAAGTAACTATATTAGGGTTTGATTTAGCCCTCTCTAGCGCCATTACTGGGGCGCTGGATATGTTCTCAATGACTGGGGTAACGTGGCAGAGGATACGCGGTGAATCACCGACACCATTGTTTGATGTACAACTTGCATCAATCGATGGTAATCCGATTCGTTGTATTAACCGCATTATCCTCCACCCACATTTATCCTTAGACCAAGTGCAAGAAACCGATCTCATTTTAATACCCACAATCGGTGGTTCAATCGAGCCAGTCATAGAACAGAGCAGTGCTCTCATTAAATGGTTAAGAGATAAGCATTTAAAAGGCACAGAGATTGCCAGCAATTGTACAGGCGCCTTTCTGCTAGCAGAAGCCGGTATCTTAGATCATAAGCAAGCAACGACACATTGGGGTTTTGCGGATCTATTTCGTGAGAAATACCCTTTAGTTGACCTTCACCCAGAGCAAATGATTATTCAGCAAGACACTATTTTTTGTGCTGGAGGTGGCATGGCTTGGTTTGATTTAGCTCTGTTACTTATTGAACGCTATGGTGGTCGAGAGCTTGCGGCTGAGACATCAAAATCCCATGTTATGGATATGAGGCACGGCAACCAAGCTGCTTATGCAAATGTGAACAGTAAAAAATACCACCAAGATAAAGATATATTAAAAATCCAAGAGTGGATGGAGTTGAATTTTCAACAATCTATTGTTATGACAGAACTCGCTGAAGCATTTAATTTGGTGCCAAGGACCTTCGTTCGGCGGTTCAAACAAGCAACCCAGAAAACACCTTTGGCTTACCTGCAAAGCCTACGAATAGAATCCGCAAAGTCCTTACTAGAAACTCAAAACGTGCCATTAGAAAAGGTCGTGCAGCAGATAGGTTATGAAGATCTCAGTTCTTTTACACGACTATTTAAAAAATCGACTGGCTTGTCTCCAAGCCAATACCGTAAGAAATTTAGACGTTAAAGTAGGGGTGATTTTAACACAGTGAACTTAATGGTTTACGTCGATAAAGAGCGATACCGACCATTCCTATAAGCGCTATAAAGATGCTTGATGGTTCAGAAACATCTTGTGGGGCCGGAGTATTAGCTGCCAACAGGTTAAAAGTAGGTGGCGCAACTCGTGTTGGTGCACCAAAAAATCTCGCAAATACGGCGCCCGAAGCAACACTCAAATCATTACTGCTTGAAACTACTGTTGTTTCGATTCTGTCAGGTTGAGAAGAAGCAAGACTTTGATTAACCGCGGAACCAACAAAGACTGCGCTTCCACTTGCAGAAACCGTATGAGGTACAAAGGCGAAACAAACACTCGCAGTTTCACAACCTAAGGTTAAACTGGGGATGTCGTCAAATAAGAATCCACCAACATCTATAAAGACATCCGATATCAGCGCAGTTGTAAATGCATCAACAGTTTGAGCGGTTGCAACTAAGTCAAAATCACTGATCGTATTGAATGCTTGATCAATAAAGTCAACATCAAATATCCCAACACCAACAACGTTAACATTGAACGCACCTATCAATTGATCATTATCGTACTCAAGTACTGTTTCCGTCACTGACGGTAAGTCACTACGCTCAATACGTTGACCATCAGTCGTTCGTATTAAACCAGCATTGGCAACAGTTGTGTTTACCAAAATGACAATGAGGAGTAGGAGTACAACCTTTATTATTTTCATTATTAACACCTAAAAGAACAACCTTAAAACAACATGCCTTTTCACACATTGACTCTGTCTAATACCTATCCCGTCAAATAGAGGCTTAGGAATGGACAATTACTGAATAGTATTCACACAACTGCTCAGCACTATATGCAGGGTATAGTCTATTTTATGGAAGCTATTGTTTTCTATAAGACTTTAGGTTGATATTGGCATCAAATATCACATTTTAGTAATAATTTAAAAACAGATTTAACACGTTTTGTGGCATGTAGTATGACGTGGCATTACCACTCAATGGGAAAATGCGGCAAGTACTAATAAACAGTATAAATTTATCGCCACTGGAGAGTGGCTATCAACAATACGATACAAGGGTACCCGGAATCAATTTTCATTCTGTTTCGTAAACCCGATTAGATTACATTAGGATGGTCCAATTAACACACAATCACAAAAGGAGCTAAAGGTGCTAAAAGCGCAGAAAATACTCAATGTCTTTTTGGTTTTAGTACTCTGTTGGTCATTACAATCTATTGCCACAGCTCAAGAGAAAAGACCGTTGACCGTAACAGACATTATGAAGTTTCGGGAAATAAAGGACACTAAATTGTCAGATAATGGTCAATGGATTGCCTACACAGAATCACCAGACAGGGGGAATCCATCAGGACATATCAAATCTACTGACGGAGTCAACACTATTGATATTCCCTTAGGGAAGAACCCAGTTATATCAAGAGACGGCCAATGGGTGTCTTTTAAAATATCCCCAACCCTATTAGCACTGGAAACAGCATCAAAGGAAGAGAAAAAGGAACTGAAAGATGGTGCAGTTATCATCAACACAACAACTGCCGAAAAAGTCTCTCTGGAAAACGTCAAGTCTGTTACTTTTAGTGGCGACAGTCGCTACGCCCTCGTTCACTTCTACAAAGAAAAGGCATTAGAAGAAGACAAGAAAAAAGAAGATAAAGCAGCAAAGAATGAAGAGAAGAAAGAACCTAAACGCTTTCTTAAAAAAGACATGCTAGGTACCAAAGCGACCTTAGTTGAACTGTTCACAGGTAAAAGCTTACATTTCGATAATGTCCAAACAGCGCAATTTGCTGAGCAAGGCAGCTATTTAGCTTATGTATCTGCCAACGAAAATGGTACAGACAACAAGATTACTGTAGTCAACACCAGCAATGTTCAATCAACAACGCTTGATGCTACAGTTTTAGCTTCATACCCGCATATACAATGGAACAAAGCTGGGAATATCCTTGCATTTCTAAAAAGCTCTTACGAACAAAAACAAAACCAACGTGAACACCAATTGTTCACCTATAAAACAGGTACTACAAAAGCACAGCTGATTAAGGCACAACAAAATGATTGGTTTATCAGCCATGACAATCAATTAACATGGAGCCAAGATGGTGAACGGCTCTTTTTTGGTCAAAGACCGACAAAAGATGTAGCTGAGAGCGATACAAAGATCAAAACCGAAGATGATCTCTACAATATAGATAAACTGGTATCTGGCAAAGGGCTACAAGTGTGGCACGGGGATGACTCTCGTATAAAGCCTCACGCTGCAAAAGAATATAAAGATGATCAAAGCCATACCTGGCTTAACGTGTTGCACGTTAAAAACAATAACGTGGTTAGCTTAGCCGACCTATCTTTGTCATCAGCAAACCCAACAGATAATACAAAAGCGCTATTAGCGACCGATGATCAACCCTATCGCAAGCCCATGACCTGGGAAGGCTTTTTTGCTGACCTGTACCACATTAACTTAAAAACGGGCAACAAGACCTTAGTCCACGAAAAATTGTCTAATACAACAAGCGCCATGGTTTCACCAAGTGGCCGTTATGTTACTTATTATCATGATTCAGCAGTTTGGATGTTTGATCTTAAAAAGAAACTCTCGACCAACCTAACGAAGGACTTACCCGTTCCTTTCGCCAATGAACTGCATGATTACCCCAGCGCACCGCCAGGATACGGTATTGCAGGCTGGCTAGAAGGTGACAATGGTGTATTAGTTTACGATAGATACGATATCTGGCTATTCACTAAAACGGGCAAAGCGAAAAACTTAACCCAAGGTGATGGCAGAAGGCGAGAAGTTATCTACCGCGTTATCAAAACTGATGAAGACCAAACATTTTTTGATAGCAAACAAGACCTTCTTTTAAGTGCTTACTACGATAAGAAGAAAAACTTTGGTTTTTACCAATTAGCTCTGAGCAGTGGAAACCTATCTAAAAAGCTCGAAGCTAACAAAAAGTACCAATTCGTCAAAAAAGCTAAAGATAGCGATACACTCTTCTTTACCCAAGAAGACATGCATGAATTCCCGGATATCTGGGTGACAAATAGTCAGTTCGATACCCCCAAGAAGTTAACCAATACCAACCCACAGATAAATGAATTCTTATGGGGTTCATCTGAGCTTGTTGAATGGCGTTCAACCGCAGGTAAGGATTTACAAGGTGTGTTAATAAAGCCTGCCAATTATCAGGAAGGTAAGCGTTACCCAGTTCTCGTGTATTACTATCGTTACTTCAGTCAGCGTCTACACGAATTCAATGCAATGAAGGTTAACCACAGACCTAACTTCCCGTTCTATCACAGTAATGGTTACGCTGTATTTTTACCTGACATCAAATTTGACATAGGATTGCCCGGTCCGTCTGCCACGCAAGCACTGGTGCCGGGTGTACAAAAGCTGATCGATATGGGCGTTGCTGATCCCGATGCAATAGGCTTGCACGGCCACAGCTGGTCCGGCTATCAAAGCGCATTTGCTATCACCCAAACAGATGTCTTTAAAGCGGCTGTTGCAGGCGCACCAGTGGCTAATATGACTAGCGCTTACAGCGGTATTCGTCTTGGTTCAGGCTTGTCTCGTGCTTTTCAATATGAAAATGGGCAGAGCCGTATCGGTGGCGATTTAATTGATGATTTAAACCTTTACATCGAAAATTCACCTGTATTCTTCGCTGATCGCATTAACACACCACTTTTAATACAGTTTGGCGATGTTGATGACGCAGTTCCATGGCAGCAAGGCATTGAGATGTACACCATTATGCGACGCTTAAACAAACCCGTTATTATGTTGCAGTATGAAGGCGAGCCTCATCACCTTAAGAAGTACCCCAATAAAGTGGATTACACCCTTAAGATGAAACAGTTTTTCGATCATCATTTAAAAGGCGCTGCCGCACCACAGTGGATGACCGAGGGCGTTCCGTATAGTGAAAAAGAGACTGATTAGGAACTCAAGATGCTAGCCTGGCAAAGTTCAGGCTATCGATAACGTTAATTTAGCTGTAGAATGAGCCTATGAGATCATTTTTACTTTATTTTGTCTTAATAGCATTATGCTTACCGCCTTTTGGTGGGGGAGCGTCGAGCCTAGAGATCAAAATGGATGAATCAATGGTTACAGTTACCAAATCTACTGGCACTGTGGCTGGGCAACACCCTCATCACCTTAGTAATACAGAAGATCATCAGAGCTATTCACACTCCTCTATCAGAAATAATCAGGTTGATGATACACATGAGTGTTGTGATGATGATAATACAACCTCATCAATACTTTGCTGTGAAGAAGGTTGCAACAACTGTTCGAGTGATTGTAGCAGTGGCGGTTTCGCATTGTTAACAGCGGATAATGCATTAACAGTCATGCCATCTGCTACGTTGTTGTCGAGCACCACTGTCTTACCTGTTTCTCCTTACCAAACAAAGATAATTCCTCCTATTTCATAATCCGAATTCTGCTTTTTGGTTTTCGTTTTATTCTGGAGGTACTTATGCGTATTGCTTGTCGCTTATTTTTATTATTGTCATGGTTGCCACTTTCTGCTTTGGCACAACCTAAAACTGATTTTTCCAAACATATACCCGATTTTGAGCAAAATGTTAGGTACGTTTGCCCAATGCACAGCCATATAACCAAAGATCATGAAGGTACTTGCCCAATTTGTGGCATGCAATTAGTCGCTCGTGAGTTAAACACCAGAGCGAATATTGAAGTTCAAGTCTCTGGTGCCATGCAGCAGGCTATGGCTATAACCACCGAAGTGGTTGAGCGAGGTCGACTTTGGCGCTTTATCAATACCTATGGTTCGGTGCAGTTTGATGAAACAGGCTTAATGCATCTACATCCTAGAGCTTCTGGATGGATTGAAAAGCTAACGGTCAACTCTCTTGGTCAACGCATAAAAAAAGATGAGTTACTCTACGAGATATATGCACCAGCACTACTGGTCGCACAAGAAGACTTCTTATCATTGTTATCCTCACAAAATATTAGCCTTGCTCTTATGGAAAGGGGCCGTCAACGATTGCGTTTATTAGGATTTAACGACCAATTAATTAGCCAATTAGAAAAAACCCGCCAAGTCTTGTATAGAGTTCCTTATTATGCTCAACAGGATGGGATCATCTCAGCATTGGAAGTAAGAGAAGGTATGTATGCAGAGGCAAGTAACCGTATATTAACCTTAGCGGACTTATCCAGAGTGTGGGTTATCGCCGATGTATTCGAACATCAAATTGATTGGGTGAGCGTAGGCAACAGTGTTGAGTTAGATCTACCCGCGTTAGATCTTTATAAACTCAGAGGTTCGGTTGAATTTATCTATCCAACATTAAATCCTGTAACGCGAACCCTCCAGGTCCGACTTGCATTAGACAATCCACAAGAACGCCTAAAGCCAGATATGTTAGCCACAGTTCGTATTTTTGCTGGTCCGGTCGACACGCTCAATATTTCGATAGACGCGCTCATACAAACGGAAAAACACAACCGCGTTTTCGTGCAATCCAGTGATGGTTCATTTCAGCGCCGTGATGTCGATGTTGGCATAGTGACTAACGACAGAGCAGAGATCCTCAATGGTCTTGTAGAAGGAGATAAAGTCGTTACATCAGGGCAATTCCTTCTGGATGCGGAAGCAAGCTTATCCAATATCGCCACGACTAACATTGTTGATCACCAACATTAGGGGCTGAATATGTTAGCAAAGATTATAGACACCAGCTTACGCTGGCCCTTGCTCGTTATTTTAACCTCATTGTTATTCATGAGTCTGGGCTATAGAGCGATGTTGAATACACCCATTGATGCCATACCTGACCTCAGCGATGTGCAAGTGATCGTCAAAGTTAATTATCCTGGACAGTCTCCCGATTTGGTCGAAGAACAAATAACCTACCCCTTATCTACATTGTTAATGTCAGTACCGGGCAGTGAAACGGTCCGCGGTTTCTCGTTTTTCGGCGACGCCTACCTTTACGTAATTTTTACCGAAGGCACTGATTTATATTGGGCAAGAGCGAGGGTTCTTGAGTACCTGAATCAAGCTCAGAGCGACTTACCCGATGGTGTGTCAGTAGAATTAGGACCTGATGCTTCAGGCGTTGGTTGGGTATTTCAATATGTGCTACGCGATAAATCAGGAGAGCAACATTTAGGCGACCTCACACGGCTACAAGATTGGTTTATCCAACAAGAACTGCAATCCGTACCAGGCGTCAGTGAAGTCGCCAAAGTCGGTGGCATGGTACAAACTTATCAGGTTGTCGTAGATCCTCTTAAGCTACTGCATTATCAACTCACTCTGGCACAGGTTCATAAGGCACTAAAAAGTGCGAACAATGAAGTAGGTGGATCAGTAATTGAAATAGCAGAAGCAGAATACATGGTACGCAGTAAAGGCTACCTCAGTTCACTGGATGACTTTGAACAAATTTCGTTAGGCATTACAAATCAATTAGGTACGCCCGTTAGTCTTAAAGATGTGGCCACCCTGAGATTAGGTCCACAAACACGGCGAGGTGTCGCAGAATGGAATGGTGAAGGTGAAGTCGTCGGCGGTATTGTTGTTATGCGCGATGGTGAAAACGCGCTCTCTGTCATCGAAAAAGTCAAAACCAAAATTGCACAACTACAAACGGCATTACCGGAAGGTGTTGTTATCGAAACAGCCTATGACCGAACGGGATTAATTACCCGATCAGTTGATTACTTGAAAGACAAGCTAGTACAGGAAATAGTGGTTGTTATTCTAGTATGTGGGTTATTCCTTATGCATGCTAGAGCAACATTGGTCGTTGTTATATGCTTGCCCAGCGCTATTTTACTCGGCTTCGCACTCATGCGTCAGTTTGGTATCAATGCCAATTTGATGTCACTAGGCGGCATTGCAATTGCAATTGGTGCATTAGTTGATGCTGCTATCGTCATGGTAGAAAATGTGCAAAAGCTACAGGAAGAAGCTGGTGATAAGATCAGCAAGGCAGAGCATCTCGCTTTAATTCGCAAAGCCTGCACAGACGTTGGCCCTGCACTGTTTTTCTCATTACTCATTATAACGCTTAGCTTTGTGCCTATTTTTGTTTTAGAGGGGCAAGAAGGTCGACTTTTTTCACCGCTTGCTTACACCAAAACCTTTGTTATGGCTTCAGCAGCCCTGCTGTCGGTTACCTTAGTACCGGTATTAATCGTCCTTTTGCTTAAAGGAAAAGTCGCAAAAGAGGACGACAATTGGCTAAACCGATCACTCAAAGCTATCTATAGGCCTTTTTTAAACACAGCTCTAAACAGGCCTTGGCTAGTAGTGATACTCGCACTTGGTCTAGGCGCATCTGCTATCTACCCTTGGCAAAAGCTGGGTAGTGAGTTTATGCCAACTTTTGACGAAGGTGATTTGTTGTTCATGCCAACCACCTTACCTGGTGTATCTATTCAGGAAGCAGGACAAATATTGCAGCAAACTGACCGACTCATTAAAACACTACCCGAGGTTAAATCAGTTTTCGGCAAAGTTGGGCGTGCAGATACTGCCACTGATCCGGCTCCTCTGACAATGATTGAAACGACAATTCAACTAAAACCCAAAAGTGAATGGCGCGATGGGGTTACATTAGATGATATTATCGGTGAACTTGATGCAACAGTCCGTTTACCAGGCCTGACAAACGCTTGGGTGCAGCCAATAAAAACACGTATTGATATGCTCAGTACAGGTGTCAAAACACCTGTGGGAATAAAGCTTGCGGGAGACGACCTCGCCAGTATTGAGTTAGCAACTCAAGCCATTGAAAAAGCCGTGTCGGGGATACCTGCAACATCATCAGTATTCGGGGAACGCCCATTGTCGGGGCGATATTTGGATATAGAACCCAATCGTTTCGCTGCGGCTCAGTATGGACTTAGTATTGCGGATATTCAGGATGTGGTACGCATGGCAATTGGTGGTCAAACGCTAGGACAATCCATACAAGGAAAAGAACGTTTTCCAATCAACTTGCGTTACCCTCGTAATTACCGAACGGGCTTGCAGGCCATAAAAGAATTGCCTTTTGTCAGTCCTACAGGAGCATGGGTAACACTTGAACAAGTCGCTGATATTCGTATTACAGACGGCCCCTCCATTATCAAATCAGAGAACGCCAGAACAATAGGTTGGGTATTTATTGACATAAAACCAGGTACTGCAATTGGGGACTTTATCACTACTCTCAAAACGATGTTGGAAGACGTGGATTTGCCTAAGAAGGTAACCTGGACAGTGGCTGGTCAATATGAATATCTGCAACGTGTCGAGGACAAACTCAATTGGATTGTACCTTCAACGCTGCTGATCATCTTTATCCTATTGCAGCTTGTTTTTCGTCAACTGTGGCAAGCAGCTCTTGTTATGGCGACATTGCCTATCGCACTATCGGGGTCACTATGGTTGGTCTACTGGCTAGGCTTCCAATTGTCTGTCGCTATGGCCGTTGGAATGATAGCACTCGCAGGTGTAGCAGCTGAATTCGGTGTAGTGATGTTGCTTTATCTTAACAACAGTTGGGCAAATCAACCAGGTAGCAATATTGAGCGTATTCAACACGGCGCTATTCAGCGTGTTAGGCCAAAAGCGATGACTGTGCTAACCATTATTGCAGGGCTAGTGCCTATTATGCTAGGTGACGGCAGCGGCAGTGAAGTGATGCAACGTGTAGCTGCACCTATGTTAGGTGGCATGATTGTATCACCTTTAATATCCATGCTTGTAATCCCTGCCGTATACAAGCTAGCTAAGGGCACCAAATGATCAATTTCAGATCTGTAGAAGCTTAGAAATACCTCCTGTTATTGAAGCGCTTTCTGATAGAGAACAGTCCAACCAATACAAAAAACCACGTGTTCATACTACCGCCACCAGAAGAGCCGCTAGATGCTGGTGGCTGGGGAGCCGGCGACGGAGGTGGCGGCGCTGCGGAAGTAAATAAATCACTGCCGTCGTCAATCAAACGCAGGGATTGATCGACGCCTCCTGAATCATCCTCAATGCCTTCGGTGTTTTCGTGTCTGAGCCATGTGCCATTTCGCCAATCACTTATTGTCGCCGGGTTAGCATCAAGTGATTGTCCTACCATGTCGACCGTTTCAACAGAAAAAGCGAGCAATTCGTGAGCATCGAAATCAAACGCTTGCGGTAATGTGAATGGCAAAACAAAAGTATCTGTTTGATAACGTTCATACTGTTCAGGATCTAATGTCCAAAAGCCATTTCCACTTTGTATATCCCACTCAACAGCTTCACTTGTTCTTCCCACAAGGGACACCTGCAACTCATCACTTGATGAAAGATTTGCAAAAGAGACGACTTGATTGTTTATCACCCTCCTCATAGGCTTGTTGAACTGTAACCTTAATTCGTAATCAACGCTACTTTGCAACACTTGGTTGTCCGAGATTTCCAACGCCCTTTCTTGGCCATTAGCAACCCAAACGCCAGAAAATACAACGTCCCCGTTATCAGAATTAACAATGACAGCTCTTTCTAATAACGGCAGTTCAGCCATAGTGTACAAACCAAGCATAGTGGCATCACTAGTCTCCGCTCGCATTCGAGTAACTTCGCTCTCAGGTAAAACAAAACCATCATGAGACACACCAAAACCACCGTATTGCAACCCTCCGGTATTGCCGGGTTCCACTTCCAAAGTAAAAGAAGGTACTTCAAAGGTGTTAGCAAAGTACTCATCTGTCGAGCCGATACCAACACCACCACCTGAAGGTCCAAAATCATAGCTAAAGTTATTCGCAGCTCGCATTGAGTTTGCTACGCGAGTAGTAACATTGTTACGGCGGTTATTAGCTGTTTGTGGTGTAAAGTAAATTTGAGTAAAGGAATGGGTATCCATATAAAAGCGCAAACGCTCCTGCCCGACCTCAATTGCTGCTTGCTGTAACGCCTGAGTTTCAGGCTCTGAACTTGCCACTGCGCCACGGTGCACAATAGAATCCCGATTAGGTGAACTACGGTCAGGATTGGTCCCAAAAAATGGTGTATTGTTTCGGTTAAGATCAACGCCAAACAAATTATCTGACGCTGTGAGAATATTCTGATCGACATCGCGCATGTTTTTTCGGCGCATACGACCATCTCTAGGAACGGCTTCTGATTGAGTGACTTGTAGGGGGAAACGTTGCGTTTGTAAAAAGCCATCGATATTCAGCACAGGGATAATCATCAGATCCAAGTTTTCAATCAAGTATTGATGAATGTACTCATCATCTTGTTGATCGAACAAGGTCTCAATAAAACCCGTCACAGCCTCAGGTGATTGCCACTCTCGAGCATGAATACCACCATTAATAACAGCACTACCTTTACTTGCTCCACTAACAGTCTGTTGATCACTGTTACTTATAAGATAAGACCAAATTGGACGATTCTCTATCGTTTGGCCAAGTTGAACCCTTTGAATAAATGGTGATAAGTCGGTGAGTTGTTGATGTCGCATATCCAAACTGTTGTAGGTTCGATAACCATCGATAGGCAATAAGGAATTCACCGGCACCGGCACTGGATAACCGAGAGGTATTTGGTTTTCGCTTCGAATAAGCTCTGTATAAGTAAATACCTGTGCCATTGCCGTACTACAGACTAAAAATGCAATGAATGCTAACCGTTTCATTTATGATTCCCTCTCAGTTTCTTCATCACCTGACGCGTCAATGATGTTGAGGGTTGTTGTCGGTAATGGTTTATAAGTTGATTCTTAAAACCATCATCACTGAGTAGACTTAATGTTGCGACCACTGCTGATGATAATTGTTCATTCTCAATAGCTTTCCTAATGAAAGACTGAACCTCTGTTTCATTACTATGATCTTTAACTAAACTAAACAACGCTTGGGAACTCAACGCTGGATTTTGTGTAGCATTGATAATTTGCCTTACATTCTCGCCTTCATCAATGATGTTTTTTAGAACATGATGGCTGTATATATCACTCTGGCGTTGCCATAACACGCTATAAAGCTTAGGCAATTGTGTTTTGTTAATAAGTAAACTGAGTTGGCGGTTGTCGTTTACATCATAGGAAAGGCCTAGCTGTATATAGCTTTCTCCGAGCAATAAGGCGTTTGGATCAGGCATATCCTCCACCCAAAAAGTCATCGCCATCTTAGAAACAAAGCTCTGATCACGAAAATACACCTCCCATGACCAGCTACCAGACTCCCAGCGTTGTTGCATTTCTTTTTGCATTTCATAGGCTTGCCAATGCATATGAACCATATTCGCGCTGTTAGCAACGTTTGCAATCATTATCAACTGGTTAACATGCTCACTGGAAGGAATAGACAAGGACTGTTGACTACTTCTCTGCTCGTTAATCCATTCTTTTTGTTCTAGCGTCGGCTCCTTAAACAAGGCAAGCCGATTAATTACCATGCTCTCAAGATAAATACGCTCTTCAGGTGTACTGCTATTTTCATCAACAAAACTGGCGGGATAATCGATGAAGACTCCTATATTCAGGCCTTCATATTTAGCTTGGATTTGCGCGAAACTTTCAGTCGATAAGGTAACAGCCTGAGTAACACCGTTGGCAAAAGCAACGGACAAAGCACAGATAAAGAGTGCAGCATTTTTTATTCTTTTCATTACACGTCCAAATAATTGGCATACTAAACTACTATAGTTTTAGTATGTTTAACATGCAATGAAAGGGTGCCACCCTCTTATCATTTTGATTGTGCTTGTATTAGCCCCAAGGTGACTTGGACGTTTTAGCTGCTGGAGGAGTTATCTCAGAACCCTTCCCTTCCGAAGGCTTTGCCTCAGCTTTAGCCTTCATTGGTTGGTCTTCCCCTTCATTTAATGAAGGGTACATTTGCGTCATCAGATAAGCGTATGTGGTATTGAATGCTCCTTCCTGAAAAACTTTTAATCCCCCCTCTGTTAATGATATCTGTATGGGGTTTCGCTTAAGCGCTTCTTTAATTTTAGTCCCAGACAACAATTCAACCTCTAATCCGTCAATCAATTGAATGGCTGCCTCAATCTTAAAACCTGGTGCTCCACCAGCAAATTTTCCTTTTGTAGGCCTTTCTCTAATAATGACCTTTTCAATTTTATAGTCCGCCATAAGCTTTGCAAACGTAAATTGAAAATGGCGCATGGCATCAGTCCCAATACCTCCCTCTAAAGCAACTTTTCGTACTCGGCAGTCGGGGATTTGGAACAACCCTTCATCAAGTGATAACAGGCTAATAATGGCTTCACTACCTTTTATTTCAACGCCACATGTTCTCATCTTTATTACCTATATTGATTGTTTATTTTCCGACAGTACGTAATCAAATCCGCCGGTCACTGCTGCTACTTGCGCTAAGCAACATATTTCATCATTGCTCTTAGGGCTGTCAGGGTAAACCTCTGTCGTCGATACATAATCAGCTTGCGTCATACCACCGCACAACTTTAAAGCGATCTTATCGTAATTAATAACGCCCGTCTGTTCCAACGGTGCCCCAATAATATGACCGGCGGCATCAGGTTCAGCAATATGAGTCACTTTTGATACTGACTGAATAATGGCTTTCTGAAAGTCAGCTGCAGGCCTATTGGTGTCACCTACTGTGTAAAAGCCATCTGGAATTTCACTGTATTCATCATCAACACCGTTTTTCGCTGCAAGCGCAGGCCTAAATTCAGAATTATCTGTATCAGTGGTTTCATGCAAATCAATATGGCATGCAATATCGATGGACAGAGACTCTAAGAAAGCCATCAATAATTCAGCTTCAGGTGACTCGGAGCCTTTATAGAAAGAGCGATTAGGATCGATGGTCTTGGGATTCCAACGATTTATTGTTTCGTATCCCCACGGGCTTATACAAGGAGCAACCAAGACATTAAACGCATGGCTGTATTCATTGGCTTTTGTTTCTAAGAAAAGAAGTGCACCTTGCACTCCACTTGTTTCATAGCCATGCACGCCACCCGTAACAAGCAGCGTTTTTCTACTGTTATCCCATCGTTTACTTTTACAGGCGTACAGTGGATAGCGCGATTCATTATAAGGAAGTGAACCATATTGAATAACCTCGTAGTCATCCCTTAACGCATCAATTTTTGCAACCACTTCATCACGATAAGAACGCTTAATTGCTTGCTTAGAAAGCCATTGCTGCTTTTCTTCTTCTCCCCATGGAGTATTGAGTTTGCCTATAGGGTAAAGTGTTTGCTCGGTCATATCATCCCTTGTTGTTTTGTATAAGGTTAAGTCATTAAATTATAAAGAAATAAGTATAGCGATAAAAGATAGGCAGACCCTAATTATCTTATCGGTAACACCCACTGTCTCCGTAAACATTTTAAAAACACAATTGGCAACAATTACGACACACATTGTAGGCCTTTATTGTGGGATAATAGCGCAAAATTTGTTGGGCTTTTTATAACTGCTTTGCTGCAGCTCAATTAGCCCTAGTGTTGACATAAGCCAACAAGTAGTGAAATTAGCCATAAATTCATGGTTAGGTGTGGTAAAAACAACACCACAAATGATAAACCATTGAATTATAACAGGTTTACCTAGTGGCATAAAGAATGCTTAACCTTCTTCATAGATTTATCATTTCACTATGAATACCCAGGGGAACAAAATGGAACGCCAATTACCAAGCTACATAAAAATACTAACACTCAGTAGCGCACTTATATTGGGAGGAACATTGACTGGATGCGGCGAAGCTGAAGCAACTGCCGATTCAGAAAAGAAGCCAGAAGTTATTGCTATTCCTGTTGAAGTAGCAAGTTTAGTTAACGGCGATATATCTTCAAATTATTCAACGACTGCAGTTCTTGAAGCAAAAGATGAAGCCTTCGTAGTTCCCCGTGCACAAGGGATAATCAATCAAGTACTTGTAGAAGAAGGTGATTATGTTCAGAAAGGACAAATTCTTGCCAGCCTTGACCCTGAGAGGTATGAATTAAGTGTTCAAAAAGCTACAGCTGACTTAACGGGTATTGAGAAAGAGCTGGCAAAGATTGACAAAGTTTATAAAGAAAGGCTAGTCAGTGGTGACACTTTCGACAAGCTCACAGCGCAATTCAAATCCGCAAAAGCCACACTTGAACTCGCTAAATTGGATTTAGCAGAAGCAACAATCAAAGCACCAATTTCAGGCTTTATCGCAGAACGTAACGCCAAAGTAGGTAACTTGACTGAATCTTTCCAACGTGAACGTATGTTCCACATCGTTGAACAAAAAGAACTTTACGGCATTGTTCATTTACCAGAAAAAGAGTTATCACGCGTGCACAAAAATCAGCAAGCAACATTGGCATTAACAGCTCTAGCTGATAGCACAGTCAATGCTTATGTGGAACGTATAAGCCCTGTCATCGATTCTACAACAGGCACATTTAAAGTAACCTTACGCGTTCCTAATGAAGGGAATGTACTGAAAGCCGGTATGTTTGCTCAGGTTAAACTTAATTACGACACACATAACAATGCAACCCTTCTGCCTCGCAAAGCTTTGTTGGCGATTGACGATAAAGTTAATGTCTTTGTTATTACTGACGGGAAAGCACAAAAAGTATCCGTTAAAACAGGCTACCAAGAAGGTGAATTTGTCGAGATTCTCGAAGGGCTCAATGGAAATGAGAAAGTGGTGGTAACAGGCCATCAAAATTTAAAAGACCAAGCACCTATCGAAATAGTTAACGGTTAAGAGGGAATTTAACATGAATATGGTCGATATTGCCGTAAAACGGCCGGTTACCGTGTGGATGTTCACTTTTGCCATTTTACTCTTTGGCTTTGTATCATTATCTCGGTTAGCGTTAGATTTATTACCGGAGTTATCCTACCCTACTCTTACCATACGCACTAACTACACTGGTGCAGCACCCGGTGAAATAGAACAACTCGTCTCTAAACCAATTGAAGAAACAATAGGGGTCGTTAAGGGCGTAAGAACAGTTACCTCAACATCAAAAGCTGAACAATCAGACGTTGTCTTAGAGTTTGAATGGGGTACTGAGATGGATATAGCGAGCCTTGAGGTTCGTGAAAAACTCGATATTTTACAGTTGCCATTAGATGTCGACAAACCATTATTACTAAGATTTAACCCAAGCCTAGACCCTGTCATGCGTTTTGGGTTCGGTGCGATTGTTCCTCAAGCAACGGATGAATCCAGTGATAATCAGAACGAACAAAATGGCAGAGCCAATAAAGAAGCGGCCGATCTTGTAGAGCTCGATGTCAATGGAATGAAGACGCTACGTTTGTATGCAGAAGAACAAATTAAGCGTAAGTTAGAGTCCGTAGAAGGCGTTGCCTCTGTGCGTATTGGCGGTGGCCTTGAAAACGAAATTCAAGTGTTAGTTAATCAGCAGCGCGCAAGTCAGCTCAATATTACGTTGGCTGAGGTCATCGATCGTTTAAAGGCAGAAAACGTCAATACAGCTGGGGGGCGCGTAGAAGATGGCTCTCAAGAATACCTAGTAAGAACATTAAACCAATTCCAAACGCTAGATGAAATGCGCGATCTCTTCATCGCAACACGTGAAGATAAGCATATTCGTTTAGGCGATATTGCAGAAGTCAGAGATACCTACAAAGAAAGAAGCTCAGTCACACGCTTCCAGAGTTTTGAAGGTGTTGAGATCGCTATCTACAAAGAAGGTGACGCAAATACAGTTGAAGTTTCTGAAAACGTCCAACGGCGTTTACAAGAAATAGACAGGGAGATGCCTGATAATTACCAATTACAGTTGGTTTATGATCAGTCTATTTTCATTGCTAATGCCATTAACGAGGTGAAAACTTCTGGGATGATCGGTGGTGTATTAGCTATGTTAGTTTTATACCTGTTCTTAAAGAATATTTGGCCTACGCTGATCATTTCAATATCGATACCTGTTTCAATCGTCGCTACATTTAACTTGATGCACAGTAACGATATTAGTTTAAATATTATGAGTTTAGGTGGTATAGCACTCGCGATCGGCTTACTCGTTGACAACAGTATAGTTGTTCTCGAGAATATTGATCGCCATAAGCAGAAAAACAAAGATATCGCTAAAGCTGCCGCTAACGGAACAAAAGAAGTCTCCATGGCGATAGTTGCCTCTACCCTCACTACAATGGCTGTATTTATACCTCTGGTTTTCGTTGAAGGTATCGCGGGCCAACTATTCAGCGATCAAGCATTAACGGTTACATTCGCACTTGCTGCTTCATTACTCGTCGCGTTAACAATTATACCCATGATGGCCGCCCGAGAAAAAACGGGGGACGGCAAAGTAGAGTTAGACTTAGGTGAAACTGAAAAAGCACCTAAACCAACAACCAAACTTGGCTTAGTACTCTATTACGTTTTGTTTGTTCCAAAGCTTATTTTCAAAGGGATCGGCCAATTAATTTATTTTGTCTTACTCACCATCAGTAGTTTGAGCGTACTCATCACACGAGCACTGAGAAAAGTATTGGGCTACTTGTTCACTCCCATCCTTTGGGCGTTTGATAAAATTTATAACTTCCTAGAAAACATTTACTTTGCTTCATTGAAAGGTGCGCTTAAAGCACGATTGATGGTGTTGAGTTTAGTGGTTATCGTTGCTGGGTTCTCAGTAACTTTATTACCAAAATTGGGACTTGAATTGATACCACCGCTATCTCAAGGTGAGTTCTATGTAGAGATCAATCTACCAACAGGTTCTAAACTTGAAAACACGGATGCTTTGCTCGCCGAGCTCAGCCGATTTACACAAACATTACCAGAAGTAGATAGAACATATTCTCTCGCAGGTACTGGTAGTTTAGTTAACGCATCACCTTCTCAGGGCGGCGATCATTGGGGGCGTTTGAACGTTGTTTTGAAAAAAGGTATCGAAGATGCCCAGCAACAAAGCGTTATCAGCACAATGAGAGACTACCTTCGTAAGCAAGCAGGTGTTCAAAGTAAGTTTGGTGAACCCGAACTGTTTAGCTTTACAACACCGCTCGCCATTCAAATTTCGGGTTATGACCTCAATACACTTAAGCGATATGCTGACGGTGTTGTTGAAGATATGCAGAAAGTCGATCGCTTTGCCGACATCGAATCAACATTACAAATAGGTAACCCCGAACTCAAGATAAATTTTGATCATGCCAAACTTGCTCAACTTGGCCTTAATGCCCCTAACGTATCGAATTTGATATCAGCCAAAATTGGAGGTGAAGTGGCGACTCGATACAGCATTGAAGATAGAAAAGTAGACATCTTAGTGCGGACATTAGAACGCCAACGTGACTCCGTCAGTGATATTAGCCAAGTAATTGTTAATCCTGGCGCGACAAACCCTATTCCATTAAATGCTGTCGCTGATATCGAATTGTCTACAGGTCCAAGCGAAATAACTCGTATAGGCCAAGAGCGTGTTGCGGTGATCTCAGCCAACTTAGCTTACGGTGATTTAGGCGAAGCGGTTATAGTGGCTGAAGAGCTTCTCAAACAACAGAACTTCCCTTTGAGTATCCAAGCTCGCGTCACTGGCCAAAGCGAAGAAATGCAAAATAGCTTCCGTTCTCTGCAGTTTGCGTTAGCACTCGCCGTATTTTTAGTCTACTTAGTCATGGCATCACAGTTTGAATCTTTGCTACACCCATTTTTGATTCTGTTTACTGTTCCATTAGCTTGCGCAGGTTCAATTTATGGATTGTTCATAACAGGCACCAGCATTAGTGTAGTTGTTTTTATCGGCGTTATTATGCTGGCAGGTATAGTGGTCAATAATGCCATCGTATTGATTGACCGCATCAATCAACTGCGAGAAAGTGGCGAAGAAAAATCAGCCGCTATCATTAATGCTGCGCAAAGTCGATTACGCCCCATATTGATGACAACAATGACAACTACCTTAGGTTTACTCCCAATGGCAATTGGCCTCGGGGAAGGTGCTGAAATAAGAACGCCCATGGCAATTACCGTTATCTTTGGATTACTGTTTGCGACATTCTTGACGCTCTTCTTAATCCCTGTGCTGTACAGTCTGTTTGACCGTAAGAAATTCGCACAAGTGAGTACCGATTCAACGATTAAAAGTGAGGATACAGTGTATGGATAAGTTCCAATCTGCGGGTGCATCATTAGCTTCTTTTGCATTGAAGCGCCCTGTTACTGTATCAATGTTCTTCTTGTCTATGCTGCTTTTTGGCTTGGTATCTAGCCGATTGTTGCCTTTAGAGAAATTCCCAGGTATCCAACTACCGTTCCTTGTTATACAAGTGCCGTACGCGAATGCTACGCCAGAAGAAGTCGAAAAGAGTATTACTCGCCCTATTGAAGAAACACTAGCAACTATCTCTGGTATTAATCGTCTATGGTCAGACTCCAATGAAAATCAGTCACAGATATTTATGCTGTTCAGTTGGGGCGAGAATATTAAAGCGAAAAGTGTTGAGGTACGTGAAAAGGTCGATGCAATTCGTCACCTTCTACCCGACGATGTCGAGCGCATTATCGTTCACAAAGAAAATACGTCTGATCAAGCAATCTTCCAGATGCGTGTTTCAAGTGAAAGGGATTTGTCCAACGCATATGATTTACTAGCTCGAAACCTAAAACAGCCTATCGAACGAGTTAAAGGCGTATCACGAGTAGAACTATATGGTGTCGTTGAAAAGCAGATATCTATTCGACTTGATGCCGAAAAAATAGCCGCACTACATGTTGATGCAGCACAGTTAACTCAAACGTTAAGAAATGCCAACTTCTCGATGACAGCAGGTAGCTTCTTCGATCTTGACCAAAAAATTACCGTCAACCCTATTGGTGAATATCGTAGTTTGCAGGAAATTGAAGACTTGCTGATCAATCGTACAGTACGTTTAAAAGATATTGCTGAAGTCAACTATGAGAAGCCAGAGCGTGTCGAAGGAAGGCACCTAGATCAAACATTCGCTATTGGCCTAGACGTCTTTAGAGAATCGGGGGCTAACCTCGTCGAAGTATCTGATAGAGTATTAGCTGTAGTAGAAGAAGCTAAAACCAACCCCGCCTTTAATGGTATTAATCTATTCTATTTTAATAATGAAGCTCAAAGTGTTACTTCTTCCCTAGCGAACCTACTCAATTCAGGTTTAATAGGTGCGCTATTGTCGGTCATTGTTTTATATTTCTTCTTACGTAACATCTCCTCCACGCTCATTGTTGTGTTGTCAGTACCCTTTTCTATCTGCATTACCTTAGGTGTTATGTACTTAATGGGGTATACGCTCAATATCTTATCTATGATGGGGCTAATGCTAGCTGTCGGTATGCTGGTAGACAATGCCGTTGTGGTCACTGAGAGTATCGAACAAGAGAAAGCACATATAAAGGATCCAAAGGAAGCAACGCGTTCAGGCGTTGCTAAAGTCAGCCTAGCTATTATTGCAGGAACAGCGACAACAGCAATTGTCTTTTTACCTAATATTATTGGCGTTAAAATTGGCTTGACCGTGTTTTTAGAACATGTAGCTATTGCCATCTGTATTTCATTGTTTGCGTCGCTGTTATTAGCGCAAACATTAATTCCGTTATTAGCTTCCAAGATCAATTATCAGCCTAAAACACCAAAAATCTCAAATAAACCCAGTAGGCTAAAAAAACAGTATCAATCTATGATTGAGTGGATGCTCAATAATCATGGCAAAACAGCGGTTATTGCCGTTGCTATTCTTGCCAGTACCGCTATCCCGCTAAACGTTGTTTCTTCTGATGACGAAGGTGAAGATGATCGCGATCGCATTTGGTTGAATTACGATGTTCAAGGTAATTACACCTTGGAAGAGGTTGAAAAAGCTGTCACCAAGATGGAGACTTTTTTATATGCCAATCAAGAGCGTTTCCATATTACGCAGGTGTATACTTATTACACACCAGGTTCGGCGGTTTCCGGTATTACATTAGATCCAAATTTTCCCGGTAAAATTGCCGATTTGAAAAAAGATATCAAAGAAGCAATGCCTAAATTCGTTAGAGCGAAACCTTCTTTCGAATGGCAAGACGGCAATAGTGGCGGTATAAGATTGCTATTACTTGGGCAATCATCTGAAGTGCTTAGTCGAATTGCAGATGATGTTGTACCGATATTAGCCAATATCGATGGCTTTACTGACGTCCGAACAGAGTCAGGTAGTCAAAAACAGGAGCTTAGAATATCAATTGATAGGCAAAAAGCCTTCCGCTTTGGCTTAAATAGCGCCGAGATTTCTAATACTGTTGCAACAGCACTTAGAGGTTCGAACTTAAGAACATTTCGTCATCCAGATGATGGTGAGGTTGATATTCGATTGATGTACGACCAGGAGTTGCAAAAATCTGTTGAAGAATTAA
>CAZVDU010000071.1:0-21434 GCA_964625615.1 uncultured Pseudoalteromonadaceae bacterium
TACCTGGAGTCAGGACGCTGATGAATATATCGCTATGCTACAAGAAGTGTCAGCGTTGCAAAAAGACATTCAAGCCGCAATAGACTCGCCAGAGCGATTTTCTACGCGGTTGCTCAATCTTGTACCGGAAAATACTGCCGCCTACATAGCAGTGCCAAATGCCCCAGAAAAAATAGCCGAGGTGTATGAAGTCATACGCAAGCGTGTGCAAAGTAGTGCCGTACTCACTAATTCTTGGGCCGAATTCGAGTCGAGTGATGAAAGTGAGCATCTCGAGACAATCATGGCTTGGATGCATGAAATTGGAGACACACTTGGAGACGAAACGGTGCTTGCGCTAGCGGTAAAGGATAGCGAATTCACTTATGCTCGTGACGCACAGGGCAAGGACGATAATCTTACACCGGTCATCTTATCAGAAGTGGATGTTGATGCATTTCGTGCATCTTTTGATAAACAAATAGCACAACTTATTGAGAGTTTCGATGAAGAGGGAAATGAGTTTGAAATTGAAATCGTTATTGTCGACGACGCTTCTGAAGCAGTTGATAACCAGCTTTCGGTATTGTTGATTGATGACCTACTTGTTGCGTCTGCCGATGCCGAAACTCTGCGAACTATGCAAGCCAATATAGCGTCCGGAAGCAGCTCATTCGTCGGTTCTGAACTTCATCGATTGTTAGAATCTTCCTACAGTCAAGGTACTGAAATTCTAGGTGCCGTAAACGTTGCCCAGTTCGTTTCACCTTTCGCTCATTCTTCGAAAACGTCCGAACAAGCGCGCCAAGCACTCGAAGAAAGTGGCATAAGTTCTATTGAATACATTATTGCTCAATACGAACAGCAGGACGGAGTAACCACTATTGCGGCCGATATGCACTTTGCTGGAGAACGCCGAGGCATAATGTCATTGCTTGCAAGCCCCGGCCCTATGGGGTCTCTTGAATTTTTCTCCACCGAAACAACCTTTGCAACCGCACTACTTGCTCGCGAGCCGGTTGCTATTGTTGAAGAACTTGAAGACATTGGTATAGGTAGCGATGACTCGACTGGTGAGTATGACGCTCAAACAGAAATCCAACTTTTCTATGATATCGTGTCAGGAATCGGTGGCGAAATGGCGTTTGGCTTGGATGGTCCAGCGCTGCCAACACCTGCGTGGAAAGCCGTTATTGAATCCTATGACGAAGTTGAACTGCAAACGAGCATTGCGGCTGCCGTAGAACGCTTTAATGACAAAGCTGTTCTTGAGGACATCAACGCAAGTGTCACTTTGACCCCTTCTAATGTTGACGGTTATACGGGTTATAAGGTGGATCTCTCCATTGATACGTCTGAAAATGTTCCCGCAGCGCTGACTTCTGTGTCATTCAATTATGTATATGTAGAGGGTTATTTGGTAGCAGCTGCAAATGAAGCGCTTATTGACCGAGCAATTGGATTCTACACATCGGGCTCTGGCTTACCAACCGACAGGGAATTCCAAGACTTGATGGATAGAGATGGCTATCTAAATTACTCTGCATTGTTCTTCAGCCGCTTGGGTGAGATGATGAGTGGGATCATGGGAAGTCTACCAGCGGCGTTAAGTGAGGAACAGCAGCAAGCACTCTCTCTCATCGATGAATTTGACACAGAGATAGGGCCTTCACTGACCAGTGTGCTTGCACTGCCTAACAAGATACACGTTGCACACAACGGTAGCTCGCAATTGCCAACACAGGTAGTATCTCAACTGACAGCACTATTACCATTAATAGAAGCGCCCAGATTAGAAGGCGAAGACAAACAGGCTGGGCAATAGGCAAACCGTCTAGTACCAGCTCAGAAAAGAATCAGAGATAGCATCAGATAAAAGCGAAGGAACAGAAATTTGAGTGTTGAGATAGCTCATAAGGAATTAGACAATAAGAAACAAAGCAACGAAGCTGTCGGCTCTACAGAGCCAACTGCTTCAGTTGTTTCTTTCGATTCGAAAGAGCCGCCAGTTATCGAATTAGATAACCTGTGCGTAAGCTATGACAGGCCGATATTAGAAGGCCTCAATGCACAGATGCGAGGGCGTTGTATCGGACTACTGGGCCCCAATGGCGCTGGAAAAACTACACTACTCAACACTCTTTTAGGCTTTAACCGCCCTACTTCCGGTCAAGTACGTATATTTGGACAGAAGCTAGCATCAAACAATCAGCAAATCCGTTCACACCTAGGCTATATGCCCGAGCGCGATGCTTTTATCGCTGATATGACTGGCATTCGATTCGTTCGAATGATGGCGGAGCTATCTGGGCTGAGCGCCAAAGAAGCGTTGGAACGCGCACATGAAGTGTTTTTCTATGTTGGGCTCGGCGAAGCTCGGTATCGAAACGTAGATTCCTATTCTCTCGGAATGAAACAGCTTGCAAAACTGGCTCAAGCCATTGTGCACGGCCCCAGGCTTTTGTTTTTGGATGAACCGACAAACGGCCTCGATCCACCCGCGCGATCGCGTATGTTGCAGTTGATTCGTGAAATCCGCGATTCTGGCGATACAAATATCGTCATAGCATCACATTTGCTGCCGGATATAGAGTCGTGTTGCGATGAAGTATTGGTATTGAAAGAAGGACGTATTGCCAAATACTGTAACTTAGAAGAGGAACGACGCAGTAATAAGCAGTTTCTGCTACTACAGATCCGCGGCGCCGAAAGCGCTTTTGTGCAAGGACTTCGACACTTGGGCTGTGAGGTTGCCATACCGAATCGACGACGTATTAAGGTGATTATTCCAGACGGCGTTGAAATCAAACAGCTTTATGCTCTCGCCGAACAACTATCAGTACAGATCAGAAGTCTGGATTACAAACGAGACACTCTGGAAGATATCTTCCTACGAGCGATGGATGAAGAATCTGTTAGCATTGGGAACCAAATCTGATGGCCATATTTCTCAAAGCCTACAAAGGATATGAAGGCCCGTTATCACCTTCATTCAATCGCACGCTCGTCATTTTTCGCTATGCCTTGGCGGATGCTATGAAGACGCGCTTTTTCACCGCTTTCTTTGTTCTTTCGCTGTTATTACCACTCGGGCTGGCGTGCTTTTTATACTTCTATCACAATATTGAGCTGCTGAGCCAATTGCATCTATCTCAACGCGAGATGCCGGTGATCGACGGAAGCTTTTTTGCAGTCTTTGTGCAACAACCACAAAATGCGCTGCTGTTTTTTATGATATTGGTCCTTGGACCCACCATGATCTCGCCCGACCTTCGCAACAATGCCATGCCGCTGTATTTGTCGCGACCAATTACTGCGAGCACCTATATTTTGGGTAAAGGACTGGTATTGCTGACGCTCGGTTCGATCATGAGCTGGCTTCCAACAATTCTTCTGTTCTTTGTGCAGAGCTACCTGGCTGGTGATGGTTGGATGAGCGAGCACTGGTATATACCTTTCGCCTCGATGGTTACCTGTTTGCTTTGGATCATAAGTTTATCCCTTGTAGCGTTTACCGTATCAGCGTTTGTGAAATGGAAAGCATTGGCACGAGGTATGTTTTTCGGCGTACTTTTTTTGAGCAGTTTATTCGGTCAAGTCATTGAAAGAATATTTGGTGGAATTGCTGGCAACCTGGTCGATATCGTTAGTGGCTTGATAGTATTAAGTTCGGGTTTTTACCGAACGACCTCCGGACTACTGGGCTCAATTCCAAATATGGAGACCTCACACGCGGTCATGCAGTTTATTGCTATTGGGTTTATTGCCTTGTTGATCCTCATGCATCGAATTAAGTCCTATCAACGAGTGTCGTAAAGGGTAAGTAATGAACATAACTCAAACCGCCACACAAACGAAGAGCGCTCATTCAATCTCTTTGAAAGACGTTTCCAAGTTCTATGGCGACTTCCTTGGCGTAAATTGTATTAGCCTGAACATCGAACCGGGGGTTATTGGTTTGGTAGGGCCAAATGGTGCGGGCAAGTCGACGCTTATGAATCTCATTGCGGGCCTTATCACGCCTACACGAGGCTCAATTATTGTAAACGGCGTGACATCAGCGCAACCGGAAGCCTTTTACCAACACCTAGGCTATTGCAGTCAATACGACTCGTTCCCCGCTAGAATAACGGGATACGACTTCGTGCTCAATACACTGTTGGTACACGGCTATGAGAAAAAAATTGCTAAACAGCTTACCGAGCAAACGTTGGAACAGGTCAGCCTTACTGAAGCAGCATTCAGGTCGGTAGATTCCTACAGCAAAGGTATGCGCCAACGCATAAAACTCGCTCAATCGATATGTCATCAACCAGATATCCTTATTTTAGACGAACCGCTGAACGGATTAGACCCTATGGCGCGTGCGCAGGTGATAGAACTCTTTCGTAGGTTCGCACATGAAGGAAAAATCGTCCTGATCTCAAGCCAAATCCTTCACGAGGTCGACCTTATCTCCGACCGTGTGATCTTGCTAAGCAGCGGCTATTTGGTAGCTGAAGGCGACCTCTCTGATATTCAAAGTGAAACCGGAGAGCCAATGAAGATTTTCATTCGCAGTGATGACGCTTCGCACATTGCCTCAAAGGCCTTTGATTTTAGTCATGTGGTGGAAGTACAACTGCATTTTGATAGACAAGGATTGTTCATTCGCTCGAGCGATGCAGACGCCTTTTTCCTCGACTTAAATCGACTGGTCATACAAGAAGGCTGGGCAATTGAATCCATGGGACCCGCTGATGAAACTATCGAAGCCTTGTATCAAAATCTGATTCTAGAACAGAAGGTTGCAAGTTAATGAAAGACGCTGCCGCTCAGCCAACAAATCAACCAATGCTCACACACGGTTCAGTATTGTGGTTTAGACAGTTAAGCGCTGCCCTGCGCATTGAAGTTGGCAAGTGTTTGTTCACCAAACGGGCGCTGCTCAGCTACATACTGTCGCTGATGCCGGTGTTACTTTTTGTCACGACCGCTATTGGGACTGCTTACGGTTGGGTCAGTGGGATTACAAGCGTTGAACAAGCCAGACAAATTTACGGCGAAGTTTTCTCTACACTTATTCTTGGTGGAGTAATTTTCCTCGGTAGTGCAGCAGTTTTTACATCGCTTTTTAGAGGCGAAATACTCGATCGTAGTATGCATTACTACATATTGACTCCAGTACGCAGAGAAGTGCTGGTAGTCGCGAAATACCTCGCAGGATTGTCAGCATGTATCATACTTTTTGGGCTTAGCACGCTCCTCAGTTTCTTTGCAATGTATATTGCTTTCGGTACTGAGCAGCTCATTTCCGACCTCAGCAGTGGCATTGCCCTTCGTCACGTCAGTCTGTATCTTGGCATCGTTTTACTCGCTTGTATGGGCTATGGCTCGGTGTTTATGACCACAGGCCTGCTATTTCGCAACCCATTTATACCGATTATTGCGATTGCCGCTTGGGAAGCTATTCACTTCATATTACCGCCAAGCTTGAAGATATTCAGCGTTGTCTACTACTTGAAAGGACTGCTTCCTATTCCTCTGGATGAAGGCGCATTAGCAGTGATAGTCGCTCCACCGCCGGTGTGGGTTTCGGTTTTTGGAATGCTTGCGCTATCCGTAGTTACCGTTTCGGGGTCTATCTTTCTACTTAAGAGGTTGCAGGTTCATTATAGTGGGGAGTGAGTTTGGTTAGTTTCAGATCTACCATCCGCGCCGCTGAATAAACATCTGGGCTATGTTGTTCCAGATAGGTAGTCCAATCAGCTAAAGTTTCGAATAATTGGTTCAAGCTTTTACCAGTATAGTCCACTATTTCCTCATGTCATTGATGCAGTACCATAATTTGAAATTAGAGCTCTACACACTTAACGGGGGATAGACATTCACCTCGTTCTGTTAATGATTCCATCCCATCCACAACGAGTCATCATTCTTAACTTATAATGCTCAAAGTTTCTGAAACCATAAGCACTTCCATCTTGTTGTGAAAGCCTTCTATTATGTCATTACTTCGACTATATCACCGCATAGCTAAAATAAACTGTAACCAAATAGTCAGGGGCTTTGATAGCCCTTTTAAAGAGCTGGATTCCATCTGTTTAAGTAGCTTTAGGAAATTAATGTTGAAGTTTGAAACGAGTTAGTTTTACATTCAACTGTTATCGGTTCATATCTTCTTTACATAAAAAGATAAGGCTTTGAATAAATACCCTCTGCATAAAACCAACCCAGCTAATTGTACATATATACGAACAGTCTGTTACCTATTGATAGATTTATTTGTTCATTATCATTGATATATACTTTCCTCAATCCATAGAATGGAAAGACGTATTTTATAGCCTGGCTGCTCGATCGTAAGTCTTAACTTAACACCAAACTCAACAGATAAAAGAAGATAAACCATGAATGAACGTAAAGAAATCGAAGAGGTAATCAATGCTTGGAACAACGGGCTAGACAATGGCGACATTGAAGCAATGATCAGTACTTGTCATGCAGACACTGTGACCGTGAATGAAAATCAGCCAGTTACGGTAGGTACACAAGCCATTCGTGATAAATATATTCCACGAATTTCCGCTGCTGAAATTACTTCTGGTTATGACATTGAGACACTCCAATTCTTTGGTGATGTTGCTGTGGTTTCAGGACGATTCCATGGCACCATGAAAATGCGTGATAGCGGAGAAGTTCGCACACCAGAAGGTCGATTAGTGCTCGTTTACAAACGTGGTGACAACGGTGCATGGAAAATGATCCTCGATATCGATAATAACGGTCCAGCTGAATAAAAAAGCTATTAGACGATACATGATTTAAAGAAAACATTGGGATATTAGTATGACAGTCCATATTGCAAAACAACCGCGTGATATAGCTCATTGCGTCAGTGCCTACCTTCAAGTAGGTGATCTAGATGGTATTACCACTCTATTTCATCCAGATTGCCAAATTTTCTTTCCACCCAATGAACCACCAAGCATTGGTATTAATGGGGCACGGCAGGCCTTTCAAGCATTTATTGAAATTAAACCTCAAATTAAGAGTGAAGTTATCAGTGAAATTATTGTCGGTGATGTGGCGCTGCTTAGCGCAAATTGGACAGTTATCGCTCCTGACGGCTCAGTATTGGCTAGTGGCACTTCAACAGAGGTTGCCAAGAAACTAGACAATGGGGGTTGGGGCTATTTAATCGACTGTCCAACTGGTGCACCACTGCTTAAATAAAGTAGTTCTATGAAAAGCAGACATTTTACTATGAAATGCTGCAATTGTTGCATCAGACAAGGGTCCAAGAAAATCTAAAAAGCCTCACAACAAATAATGAGTACAAAGCGAACGGTCGAGTTGTTTACTCGACTGATTCTGCATCCAATAAGCTAATGACCTCAATTGAATTTTTATAGGCACATTGTTTTGGAGATGTATTCAATGGGCGAGTAATTATTATATCACCCCATACTTTTAGCCATATCGATAAATGCCCTTAGTCGTGCAGGCATATGACGTTTTGTTAAATAATTGATGGTGTAACGAGGCAATGGCTGAACATACTTATCTAAGAGCGTTTCGAGCTCACCTGATGCAATAAAAGGTTCAGCAGGCTTCCTATATACATACGCTAAACCAAGGCCTGACTTGGCAAAATTGATCATAGAAACTAGGTCATTCACTATCATTCTTGGCTTAGGTGTAACCATATATGGACTTTTTTTTCCTTCAACAAACGTCCATGGAGCTAGTTTTTTCGAACTTCCAAAAGCGAAACAAATGCCCTCATGCTCAGTCAGTTCTGTTGGCTTTCTTGGTTTTCCTTTGCGCCCCAAATAATCAGGAGAAGCGACAATCGCCATATCTAATTTTGGACCAATCTCTACAGCATATGTTTCTTTTTCCAGTAATGTTTGAGAGCGAATAGCAGCGTCAATACCCGACGTTACCAAATCAACTTTATTGTCATCGTACATTACCTCAACATTTACCAAAGGATACGTTTCACAAAACTTTGCTATGACCTCGTCGAGGAAAAAGGGAGAACTGCTTCGCGGAGCAGATAGACGCAACGTACCGGCCACTGCTTTGTCTTCATCACTCAGATCTGTAAGTGCACTCTCTAGATCTATCAAAGCAGGCAAAGAGCGTTCATAGAGTTTTTCTCCTGCGCTTGTTAGTGCAATTTTACGCGTGGTTCTGTCAATTAATCGTACACCAAGCTTACCCTCAATGCGTTGTATTGTCTCACTCACTGAGGCTGCTGCCAGGTTTAGATTTAGCGCTGCAGCACGAAAACCGTTAGCCTTGGCGACTTCAACAAACACCGAAATATCATTCAGATTCGCAGTTCCCATTGTTCACATCTCCGAACAGTCTGTTATTTAAATAGCTATGTATTTAAACATTAAGTCACCCTATAGTTAAATGCAAGCGTTAGTCAAAAGCACACATAGCCGTTTTATTAGAGAGTGTCATGACTGAAGTTACAGAAATATTCATTTTGAAAGTAAAGGGAACTGGAAAATTAAAAATAGCTATTAACCAATTTAATGAAGCACTAGATACAGGTAGTTTTGATTTCTAATTGTTTTTCAAATTTGGAGCATGAATTTGTATGGAATACACGTTCACTTTCTAAAAACTACGGTGATATCCAAGATGATTGAGAAACTGCAAGACAAAATAATTTGGCCAGCTCACGGAGATTCACATGTTTCCGCACAAGGTAGAATTTTATATATGGAATTACACGGTGCATTTAACTATGAAGGGGTTAAAAAGGTTATCGAGAATTGCCTCAATGTTGCTCTAACTAAGCTATATAATGGAAATACTTGGGCACAAGTAATCGATTTACGGCAATTTGAATTATCAACACCGGATACGCAAAAAGTAATTTCGTATTATTACTCTATAGCGCATTCATTAGGCTTGCGATACGAAGTTGTTTTAGTCACTCGACCTATAATTGAAGAGTTCAATAGAAAGCTTATGCTGCCATTTAGATCAATCTTAGTATCACGATATTTTTCGCAACCATCTGAAGCTATTGTTTTTCTAGATGAGCTAGGCTTTACAAATTTTGATTCAGTAGGTTAATTATAAATACGTATATGGAAGGCATTATGAGAGATGTGACACTTAAGCTACATCAATTATAATTTTACATGGGAACAGGGCACTCCCATATTGACCAACCTTGATTGTCTGCTCCATCATAAAATCAAGCTTCAGATCAGCTTGGTTGAAGTAGACGCCGACTTAATGTGATCTATACGTCTTCCTTAAGATATTAATATTCTTCCGATAAAGCCTTTAAATTAGCCTCGATATCCTCTTTGATTGGGGTTAAGTTCTTTGCGACATAATACTTGTTATAGCGATAGCTAAAATAACAGCACAAAATAAAAGTAACTGAGATGCCAGCTGCAAGAGCTAGGGTTCCTGCAGCTGGCGTTGAACCCGATTCAGCTCCAGCGATTGTCAATACAAAGCCAGGGCTCAGCGGTACTAATACCTTCCACCACAGCGTTAGGTAAAACTGTATCTCAATGTCAACTTTTGAAAGCTTTTGTATCAAGGACTCTTTTATTGCTAATGCGTTGTCATTTATTTTGTGATGCTTCTTCACATTAAATAAACGAACCATGGAGATGGCAATAACCGTAATCCAGGAAGCATAGCCCAAAGTCGTCAACAACGACTTGTGGAGGAGATAATCCAAGTAGCTGCTCGCCGTCATTGACACCAGCATTAGCACAAACATGCAGGCGCCATAGAGCGTTCGCTTCTTAACGTTCTTATCCAGTGACACCATTTTATCTTCGAGCTTTATCATTTGTTTTTTCCAATCTACTCGTTCGTCTAGTGAGGTTTGTGCCATTTTTTGCTGCCAATCAGATTTATATTGATTGAGTTCCATCTTTAGTGACCTATATGTTGTTTGAATTTTTGCTTCATCCGACTAATTCGGACGCTAATCACGTTAACGCTTTGCCCAGTAATCTCAGATATTTGCTTATGACTGATATCATCAAGGTAAAGCATCATGATCGCTTTGTCAGTCTTGTCCAAACTGAAAAGAAATTGCTGTAAAACATCAATGCTGTCAGCAAAATCACCACTCTCGCTTATTTCTTCTAGCTCTATGCCAATACCAGTCACTATCTTTGGCTTTTTTTCTCGATTTCGTACATAGGAAATAGCTGTATTCAAGGCAACACGGTAAACCCAGGTCTCCAGTTTCGAATCCGCTTTAAATGATCCAAACCCACGCCACAACTGATAAAGCATCTCTTGCAGTAAATCTTCACGTCCATCGACGGTGGCACTGTAACTACGAGCAATGGCTTTTAATCTATTCAAATTTGTTTTAACCATCTCAGCATAAGTGCATTTTAGCTGTTGTGTTTGAGTTATCTTCACAGATTCCTTTGATACATGTCTTCAACGATACATTGACGGATATTTAACGATATTAGACGTTGGAAAGGTGCAGATCTTACGAAGGGTGCGATAAAAAGCTGATATTTCTTCACTTGATGATCATTACAAATAGCTTAAATTGAGTATTTGGCAACGTCGGAGCAACAGCCATATTTCATTTTGCAAACAATGAAACAGAGCATTTAGTTGCTCACCATTTGGTTAGTTATGACATGTCGTTTCACTTCCCAAAGCAAAAAAGATGAACAAATTCTTAGGAATAACCTGTCACTAGCAATATACAATACCCAAGTATTGAACGAAATGTTGTTTCTAAGGCTATTAGCTCCTAATGTAATAGACAATACATACGATAAATAAACTAAGTTCTATTAAACCAAGATTCTATGAATGAAACATTAGCCGAAAACTGTAAAGTATTAATTGTTGATGATCAGGTCCTCGCACAAGGATACATGAAGTATTCCCTTGAGGAACTGGGTTTCAGTGATATTACTTATGTAGACAAGGCCCAGGTTGCCATAGAAAAAATCAGCATTGAAAGTTTCGATTTAGTGGTTTGCTCGTACAACCTGAAACGCGATCAGGATGGTTATTATTTATATGATGAGTTAAAGACCGCCCGCATATTACCCATGACTTGCGCTTTCGTTTTTATTAGTGCTGATACAACTGCAGAGGTTGTTCACAGTATTGTTGAGTTACAACCAGACGACTTTCTTGCCAAACCCTTTACGATAAAAGAACTAGATAAACGTTTAACACGATTGCTACTGCGCAAACGTGCTATGCATTCTATTTTCAGTTATATGGAAGGTAAGCAGTTTGGTCGTGCGCTGGAGTTAACTGAAGCACTACTAACCGACCCAAGCCAGTCAGCTTATTTTCCAACCGCGTTAAAGACAAAAGGCGAACTGCTCATTGCGCTCAATAAGCCTGAGCAGGCCAAAGAGTTTTATGAAGCTATTCTCAATGTACAAGACTTTGCATGGGCTCAACTCGGGTTAATTGATAGCTTGATTGAACTCGGAGAAGAAGAAGAAGCAGAAAGACTTATTCTGCGTGTCGCCTTCAAACCAGAGTTACAGTTGGCCGCTTATGATTTATTATCAGCGCTACATATTAAAAATGATGATTTAGACACAGCACTCGAAACCCTGCAAATGGCTTCGGAAGTATCTCCTAGAAACATCAGAAGACATGAAAAAGCCCGCGATATTTCGAGAATTACGCATGATTATGACGCACAATTTGAAGCCTCAAAGAAAATTGTAAAGTTTGCGAAAAACTCAATGCTCGATAAACCAGAGAACTACCTCAATGCAGCTAGAGCGGGTATCGACTATGCGTTAACGATCACAGAAGATGATTCTGATGATTTAATCAAGCAAGCCAATAACTATGTTAAACAGTTTACACAGAGCTTCCCCAAATCAAACCTAAAGGAACAAACCACCGTTATTAATGCAAGGCTATTGCTATTACAAGATGAGACAGAGAAAGCGGCATCACTCATCGCAGAAGTCGAAGATCATAATTTAGAAGATCAATCCTTAGAAGATCTGATTGATAAAGCAAAGGTTTTCCATGAATTCGGCCTTTTTGAGCGTTCCGAACTTGTGCTTGATGAAGTCGAGAAGCGTTGCACGTCCGATGAAATGGGTGGCGAGCTCTTTTTGCGTTTTGTAAAACAAGAGAAAAAAGAGAAAAGAGAAATTAAGCAAACACCTAAAGCGCTCAATAACAGCGGTGTTGAACATTACGAGCGCGGTGAGCTTGAAAGTGCCCTTAAGACATTCCGTCAAGCCTATACCGTTATGCCTAAAAACCCAGCAATCGCATTAAATTTATTACAAGCGATTGCTATGCACTCCAAGCAAAAAGGCATATCTAAGAGCGTTAATTCGATCGTTCAAAAATGTATTAAAACGATTGAAGAAGGTTCTTTAACGACAGAACAGTCAGAGCGATATCAAAGAGTTAAAAGCCATCTTCAAGAGGCAATTTAACGTCAACTCAATAGCGCTTAGGAGACACTATTCTTTGAAGGCTTGTAGTTCATCAAAAACTGACACAACACCTCCAGTGTTATAATGATATCTGAAGACTGTATAGCTTCAGCCGGATTATGACTAATCCCCTTTTCACACCGGACAAATAACATAGCGATCGGCCACAAATAGCTCATTGCCATAGCGTCATGCCCTGCCCCGGAGGGTAACTCAAACGCTTTTTGATCACATTCTTTAAGTGCGAACATGAGCTGTCGTTTAAGCTCTTTATCACAAATTACCGCGTCGGCATGATGAGTTTCATCCCAATTAACCGATACTTTTCGCTTAAGCTCAATGTCTTTAACGCACTGCTTGATTAGCTCTATAGCTGAATCTCTAATGTCATCATTCTCACTACGAATATCGAGACTTAATTGCAATTTATTTGCAATGACATTAACAGCACCCGAAATTGTGTTCATCTTACCAACAGTCGCAACTACACCTTGCTCTAGAGCGATGTATTCAATGACTAGTGCAATCTCACTGGCCGCAGATACAGCATCTCGTCGCATTGACATAGGTACGGTGCCAGCATGCCCTGCAACACCTTCAACCTCAATAGAAAACCGCCTTGCACCCGCAATACCTGACACTACACCAACAGCTAAATCTTCGGATTCAAGCACAGGCCCCTGTTCAATATGTACTTCAACAAACCCCAACACATTATCTTTTTCACGAGATGCTCTGTGTACTTGATTCACGTCCAACCCAGCTTCTCGCATAGCCTGACCAAGACATTTATTCTCCGAATCCATAAGTGATGACCACTTATCGTTCCATTGCCCTGTAACCGCTTGACTCCCCAACAAGGTAGTACCAAAACGCGTGCCTTCTTCATCACCGAACCCAACGATATCGATATGAAATGGAAACTTGATCTTATTATCATGAAAATATTGAATAAGACTAATGGGTGCTAATACGCCTAACATCCCATCATATCTACCACCGTTAGGTACTGTATCCAAATGGCTGCCAAGAATTAGGGTGGGTGCATCTCTGTTCTCACTGGTATAACATCCCCATTGATTACCCGCTTGATCCTGCCATGTATTCATTCCGGCTTGCCTACACCAGGTAGCGACTTTCTGGTTTGCAGCCATATGTTCAGGTGTTAGATAACGTCGATCTAGAAACTCTGAGCTTTGACTGAAAGTTGCTAACTCATCACAACGTGCATAAACCTCATCAGCGTAATCTGTAAAATCAACCATGCTGACTTTCTCCATAGACATTAAGCGCATTATCGACCGCTTGACCTAACGGCAGCCCATGTCCAGCTCGTCGCAATACCGTTTCTAGTGCTTGTAATGTATGTAAGACAGCATCTTTGCGTGCGTTATAGCCCATCGTGCCAATGCGCCATATCTTTCCATGTAAAGGACCAAAGCTAGTTCCAATTTCAATATTGAAATCAAGCAACATTTGCTGACGAATATCATCGCCATTAATACCATCTGGAATATAAACACCAACGACGTTACTCATCTTATTGGACAAATCACCGAATACACGTAGGTTTAATCCTTCAACACCTTGCAACATCGCTTTACCATGCAGCTGATGGCGTTGAATACAATCATCGAGCCCTTCTTCAATGAGATTTATGGCGCACTCACGTGCACAGTAAAGCATGGAGGTAGCTTCTGTGTGGTGATTAAGGCGTTCCTCTCCCCAATAATCCAGAATCATAGGGATATCAAAATAGTTCGAATGAATTCGAGAGCCTTTGGAATCAACGTGATGTTCTGCTCTTATTCCTGCCTCAACGTGATGACGTTGCCTAACAAGAGTAACGTATCGATCACTTAAGGTAATTGGTGCGCTCCCTGATGGACCTCCTAAGCACTTTTGCAGCCCAACAGACACAGCATCTAACTGCCAGCGATCTGTTTCGAACGGGTTTCCACCTATCGACGCCGTCGCGTCACAGTAAAAAATGACATCATAACGGTGACAAATTTCACCAATATGTTCAAGCGGCTGCAGCATAGTGGTCGACGTATCACCTTGCACCATGGCTAACACCTTAGGGCGAATATGCCTTATCGCTTTTTCAATTTGCTCGGGATCAAAGACTGTCCCCCACGCCGCTTCAATAGTGTGGACATCAGCCCCTGCGCGTTCAGCAATTTCCTTGAGTAAATGCCCAAATCGGCCGAAGACAGGCACTAACACTTTGTCACCAGGCTCAATGCAAGACACCAGGACCGCCTCTATACCAGCTCTGGACGTGCCATCAATCAGCAATGTTGACTTATTCTTTGTCTTAAAGACTTGTCTATACAGCCCCATGACCTCATTCATATAACCTGTCATGACGGGATCGTATTGCCCGATTAATTGGGTAGACATAGCAGACAAAACTCTGGGATAACAATTTATTGGGCCAGGTCCCATGAGCAAACGAGGAGGAGGATTCAAACGATTCAATTCAATGTCCTACAGTAACAAATTGAGCCAACACACGGGAACTGATAGATGAACGTTGTACTAATGTGATAATTCTATCCCGCAGTAATAAAAGAGAGGTCAAGAACGCTGAAAGCCTTGTAAGGAATTAATATAGATAGCACTCGACCGAATCAATTATGAGTTACTATAACACACCGTGAAACAAATATTTCATAAATATAAAATATGAAACAACCAAATAAATATTACACTAAAATTTCTCTAACTCTTCCATCTGTTCATATAAATCAGATATTGAATTCGTGCGGACCTGCGCGTCTGTGCCTAGATTTGCAAAAACGCGATTACAGATAATTGACACTATGCTCATGGGCACAGCATAGCTATCAAATGCTTGTTCATCACCTAAAGGGCAAAGGAACAAGTGAGAAACTTGCTGTCTATAAAGCTGTCCAGAAGGATCTGTTAATAGCGCAAGCTTAGGGCCTCTTTTCCCATCTTCACTTTTCATTTCATTCAGGCGTTCAATTAAGGTTTTGAACACCTTAGGCCGTCGCCTGAATCCAACGAGTATCACTAGTTCATCGTCTTCAATATCAGCTAACTCTTCGCTTAACGTCTGCCCTGGTTGCGGGATCAACCGAACTTTACTTCTCATCTGCAACAGTTGTTGCCTGAAATGCATCGCAACAGGATAGCTATTTCGGAATCCTATCAACTTGATTCTTGGTGCATTACAGATGGCTTTCGTCAATGCATCTATGTCTTCCTGTTTAATATTTTGCCAAGCTTCACTTACTCGATTGAGTTCTTGCTCAATATCACTTTGCTTGTTAACAACTGATTTCAGTGGATAACCTTTAGCACGGAGTTGCCGCATCTCTTGTTTTACATCTAAGTGCGACTCGTAACCTAATTGACGGAAAAACCGACTTACGGATGCTTTTGATGTGGACGTTGTGTTAGCAATATCAGCAACAGAATGCGTGATAATATCCATAGGATTGTGTTGCAAGTAGTTAGCAATTTTGCGCGCATTGGGTGACAAATCAGTATAAGTGTCTTCTATTCGAGTAAAAAAGTGGGAACTTGTAAGCACAATTATTTAGTCAGCATAATAGAAATGTTGCCATAGTTTACCGACTCAACAACTTTTTTCTATGAATACTCGATGACAATCTAACCAATTTCCGTACATTATGATTATTTTTGAAGCTGAATGGCTGTTCAAGATCTCTTTCATCCATTCAATATTCATCGTCAACTAGCAATATTATCTGGTAAATAGGCTGTACAACCAAACCATCTCAAAGTTTGGGTATATACTGATTAAGTAGACTGGAGAAAGGTAACGAGTTGATATGAGGAACATAACGAACTATGAAGCTTAATTTTAAGCACCTGTATTATTTTTTAGTGGTCACGGAAGAAGGTTCAATTACAAAAGCAGCAGAACGATTACATTTAACACCACAGACTGTCAGTGCTCAGTTAAATCAACTAGAACAATCGTTTGGTCGCCCCCTGTTAATAAGGAGCGGCAGACATTGGGCTGTAACTGACTCAGGTGCAGTAGTTGTTGAATACGCAAAAGAAATATTCGAGCTTGGCAAGGAGCTATCGGATGTTATGCGAGGAACACCAAGCCACCGACCTATTGAACTTATTGTTGGTATTACCGATGCTATACCAAAAGCCTTGGCATACAAACTCATTGAGCCAGCTCTGAGCATCGATAAGGAAGTGATAATAAAGTGCTATGAAGGTAGCTATCAGGATTTAATCGGTCGCCTAGCCGTTCATTCGATTGACGTCGTACTTGCCGATCGCCCTTTAGATAATCAATTGCATATTAAAGCTTATAGTCACTTACTGAAACACAGTACTTTAAGCGTCCTTTGTTCACCTAAACTTAAGGTAACGGGCAGCTTCCCTGAAAACCTTAATGATCAACCCTTTTTACTACCTACCGAGCACCATTGGCTTTCGCGAGTACTCATCGAATGGTTTGAAGAACAAGGCGTATCTCCATTAATTAAAGGGCAGTTTGACGACTCGGCTTTAATGAAGACGTTCGCAAAAGCAGGATTAGGCATCTGCTGTATGCCTACAGCAATAGAGCAAGACTTGGTCAAAGAGTACAACCTTGAAGTACTAGGTCATATAGACAGCATCAGTGAGCACTATTATGCGTTAACTATCGAAAGAAAAATCACAAATCCAGCGATACAAGCAATATGTGAATCAGCCATTGAACATTAATAAACCATAGTTTTCAGAAAAAAGTTGATCATATTTAAATTAAAATCAGTTTTACTCTACACTTTTGTATCATTAGAATGCAGCTGTTGTTGTAAAAGTTACGGATACTCTATCAATGTCTAAACAGAAGTTAGATTTAAAGCGAGCAAGAAAAATGCTTTTCAACATTGTTCGCCCCGAACGTAGCTTTCTTTATGTTGCCCTTACCTACGGCCTAGCTATTAGCTTGTTAACGCTAGCTGTACCCATCGCTGTTCAAACCTTGATTAATACCGTTGTTAATATCGCCTCAACACGAGCGATCACTATATTAGCGGGCTTGTTATTCCTAACACTTGCAATCTCTGGCGGCCTAAGTGCCATGAGAACACGTGTTATGGAACTTTTTGAACGTAAAATTTATGCTCGCCTTACTGCACAACTCAGCTTGAAGACCATGATGGCGCAGTACAATTTCTTTGAGGGGCGCCGTAACACGACTATCATCCATCGTTACTTTGACATCATGACATTACAAAAGAACATTCCTGCACTGCTGATTGACGGCTTTGCCCTCGTTCTGCAGATGATTGTGGGCTTTACGCTCGTCTCTTTTTATCATTCAAGTCTTTTTTTGTTCAATACAGTGCTCATTCTGAGTGTTTATCTTATCTGGGCAATATGGGGGCGTGGTGCACAAAAAACTGCACTTAAGCTTTCGCATTCAAAATACAACACCGCTAAATGGCTAAATGACATGTCTTCAGCACATGACTTCTTCAAATCCAGTAAACATATGGATTATGCAGGAGAGAATACTGAGCATTTCATTGCCGACTATGTTGAAAAACATAAGAAGCACTTCAACTACACCTTTGCACAAACTGTTATGTTCCTTGGACTCTATGCGCTAGCAAGCTCTCTACTCTTGGGGTTGGGTGGTTGGTTAGTGGTTAAAGGGGAACTATCCATTGGGCAACTCGTGGCTGCAGAGTTAATACTCTTCGCTATCTTCTTCGGGTTGTCGCAGTTTAGCAATTACCTGAAGCTCTATTACGAGCTGCTTGGGGCTGCTGAAAAAATAGGGCTCGCACTCGCCATACCTCAAGAGAAAGTGGATGAAGATAGTGATCATATTCCAAATAACTCCGCACTCGAAGTCAAGAAATTGGATGTTAATCATCTTGGAGAATCATGCTTGTTAGATTTTAGAGCAGAAGCTGATTCGAAACTATTTATTGTCACTGAACGAGCTTGGATCCAACAACAACTCGTACAAATTCTTCGGCAACATTCTCCGGTAAAACATGGCTGGATCCGACTTGGTGGTTTAGACATCACCGATTACGACACATTTGAGTTGAGGCAAGCTGTCGCCTCTATTGACCGGTCACTCATAGTAGAGTGTTCCATTAAGGAATACTTGAGAATGGCCGCTCCTGAAGCAAGCATCGCCGACATTAAAACAGCCCTTGAACGCGTTAAATTAGATAAGCGAATTGCGAATCTTGAAAGCGATATAGATACGATCATGTCGTCCTTAGGCAGCCCATTACTCCCCTACGAGTTTCTGTTGTTAAAGCTAGCGGCGGCTTTCTTATCAAAACCCCAATTGATCATATTGAATCAACACTTTGATAATCTACCTGACGAGCTACATGCTCAATTATTAAAGGAACTAGAAGCGCAAGAATCAACTGTATTTTACTTTACACACAACCCTGTGGATGGCGTCTTTGATGGCACCCTATCACTCGATAATTGTATTAACCGCGATTCACAAAGCGAAGGGTGATATCAAGTGAAAAAGTACGAACATAATTATAACCAACACATGAAGACTTTTAATGAACTGTCAGTGCCAAGTGTTCATAAAGTCATTTCAATGCTTCTAATTTTTATTATCGCTGTTGTTTGTCTAGTTTTATGGTTCACCCCCTGGGTACAAACATCCATGGGTGAAGGCGTTGTCAGTACCTTAGATCCTAAGAGTAGAACCCAGGCTATTTCGGCACTAGTGCCTGGGCAAATTGAGACATGGCACGTTACCGAAGGCGATAAAGTCAAAAAAGGCGATCCGATAGTGACATTGATTGACACTGACCCTTCATTGTTGCAACGCCTTAATGCACAAATAGATGCGACACAAAGACAGCAAAATGCTAATGACCTAGCGTTAAAAAATGCAGACCAGGATTACAAGCGTCGCCAAGACTTGTTTAAACAAGGACTGGTGTCTAAACGTGAAGTCGAACAAGCACAAATCAGATTGCAGGATGCAGAGGCTAAATCAGCGCAAACACAAGCTGAACTTAATCAAGTCAAAGTGAACCTTGCCAGGCAGTCTATACAAACTAAAAGAGCACCAGCAGATGGTACTATTCTACGCTTGATGTCTGCCGGGAATGCGACCTTTGTTAAAGCAGGCGACATGCTTGCTTCCTTTATACCAGATGGCGTTGTACGTTCTGTTGTTCTAAACGTTAATGGGCTTGATGCCCCACTTGTAACGCCTGGACGCCATGTCAGATTACAATTCGATGGTTGGCCTGTATTTCAATTTAGTGGGTGGCCTTCAGCAGCTATCGGTACTTTTGAAGGTATCGTAGAGTTCGTTGAACCTATCGCAGACGCTAATGGAAACTTTAGAGTTTGGATAAGAGAGTCAACCACAGATAGACCTTGGCCTAATGACCGTTATGTACGATTGGGCAGTCGTGTTAAGGGTTGGGTATTACTTGAAGAAGTTAAGTTAGGTTATGAGCTATGGCGACAACTTAATAGCTTCCCACCAAAATACCCAGAGAAAGAGTCATGATGTCGACACGCTTGATTATACTTGCAGCCATCGCTACCTTTAGCTTTACTACGAGAGCTGACGATGTGACCTTAACTAACCTTATTGCGTCCATCAAATCAAACCACCCCGCGCTAATGGCAGCAAAAGCAAAGAGAGAACAAAGTGAATTCAGAGGCCAACAGGCCGCAGGTGAGTTTGATCTGCAAATTAACCAAAAATCCAAAGTAAGAACTGGCGGTTTTTACAACGGCTGGTATCTAGATCAATCAGTGACAAAACCATTACACCGATACGGTGCTAATGTTACCGCTCGATATCGCCAGTCTGATGGCACTTTTCCTGTCTATGAAGATTACTTTTTTACGGAGTCAGGTGGTGAAGCCAGCTTAGGGTTAGAGTTTTCGTTACTCAAAAACAGGGATATCGATAAGCGTAGGGTTGGCTTGGAGAATGCCAATAGTTTTTTAGATATTGGTATCAACCAAGAAGTTAATTCAATTAATAAGCTCATCTATGAAGGGATCAGTGCCTATATCAATTGGTATCAAGCCTACAAACAAACTAAAGCGATATCTGATTTAGTTGATTTAGCATTAACCCGACAAAAAGGCCTTGAATCACGTGTAGCCAACGGTGACCTGGCCGAGATCAGCAAAACAGAGTTTGAGACTATATTACTCACGCGTCAGGCATCTTTGTTAGAAGCAAAGCAAGATCTTATGCAAGCCAGGCAATTATTGAGTTTTTACTGGCGAAATGAGCAAGGACGACCTATTCCTTTATCAGAAGATAGCACGCCACCCAATCAGCTCAGATGGCCTTTCAGTTTAACGCAATTTGATGATATTTGGCGTGACTCCATTGTTAATCAGCACCCTTCCCTCGCTGAGTTAGGAGCACAAATAAGCCTTGCAAAAAATGATATTCGTCTCGCAAAAAATAACCTCCTACCCAAATTAGATATAGAGCTCAAGGTTTCAGAAGATATTGGTCGTGGTGGCAGCGAAACTTTAGACGGCAATGAAACCTATTTTGGGGTTAGCTTTTCTGTGCCATTAGAACGGCGAACAGCCAAAGCAAAACATTCGATAGCCGAGCTAAAGTTGACTGAATTAAAGTATCAACACCGCGCTCTAGAAGATCGCATTATGACTGATATTGATACCCACATTGCTCAACTTGATGCATTACAGCAACTGGCTGACTTGAGAGCCAATCAAGCAACTTTAGCTAAAAAACTCGAACAACAAGAACATAAACGTTTTGATGCCGGAGACAGTGATCAGTTTCTATTGAATGCACGGGAAACCCAAGCAGGTCAAGCCGCATTAGATGCTATAGAAGCGCAAATTAGATGGTGGCGTAAACGCCTAGACCTAGTTGCTTTAGGCGGCAGGTTAGCACAATAAAACGATACATAAGGTCAACCATTCATTACTCATCTGGACTGATGACAAAGAAAAACCTTTTCCTATTAAATACAACAGGTTAAACTACGTTGAATTTATTGA
>CAZVDU010000072.1:0-21357 GCA_964625615.1 uncultured Pseudoalteromonadaceae bacterium
CTCAAATAACATGAAAATGATACTTGAAGGACAAACTGAGAGATGGTATCTACATTCCATGTCATGTAGAAGCGACTTCAGTCGCGAAATCCCTCCCAGAACACACATACCCCGCCACGTAGGAGCGACTTCAGTCGCGAAACACCAACACCTCAACCATCCCCTGTTCTTCTATATGACGGCTATTTGCAACACTTTGAACCTTCTGATTCATGGGCATAGATCCTTTCAAACCGCTATGAACCCTAAACAGACCTAAAGGTTCATTTCGATGCTCTGTGATTGCGACGATGCTTACCTAAATTAATTTAACGGTGGAACCAAATTGGCTAAACACAAAACAGTGATAGCGAATTTGCCGAGAATGTTCGAAGAGATGGTTAAGCAATTATTTGCCAACGATCCACACGTCAAATTCAGACACGTAACTGACTGGCAATGTGAAACGGGCCTTCCCGACGAAGATGTTGGTGTCTGGCTGTTGGTAGAGGAGCAAAACATTTGTTCTGAACAATCGATACGTTTTTTATTGAACCAACATCCACAAGCTAAAGCCATTTGCATTAGCCAAGATGGCAAGCATGCAAAGGTGATGACGCTGAAGCTAGATGTTGACGAAGTAGAGCAATTAGACACCCATGTGCTCGCCGAATTGATCAAACAAAAAGGCCATTGTGAGAGTGGGTATCAACAGTAATAAATATCCATCAAAGAGCCATAAATAATAGAGGGAATAATAAGTGAGTGCTCACACCATAATCAACGACGTTAGCCTGGAATTACGCAGCCGCATCTTTGCCGCTATGAACAGTGCTGTCGGCGTTACTTTGGGTTTTACCGACGAAAGCACTAACATTGTTTTAGAACCACCGCATGACTCACCAGACAACAATACACGCCTATCCCTCTATCTTTATCACATTGGTATTAACAACACGCAACGCAATCAAAACAAATTAGCGCAGCCTGGAAGGGACGACGAACTAAGATCACCTCCCCTCCCTCTCGAACTAAAATACCTGGCAACACCAGTAGATGACGAGGAATCAAATCAACTGGTTATGGGGCGCCTTTTACAATTTGTCTATGACAATCCACGTATAGACAGTTTGGATAATCAACCGATAGGAAATAGCTTTGGTGGCGGCAGCCCTACTCTGCGTATTTTGCCTGATTTACTCAATGTCGAACAGCTATCTCAGCTTTGGAATGCCTTTAATCAGCCTTATCGATTGTCCCTCGCATTTCAGGTCGACATAGTGACTGTTGATTCAGCCAACGCACCAGAAATAGCACCGAGAGTGACTGATTTACTCGCCGTGGCAGGCAGTAAGGATCGTGGCTAATGCAAATGTTGAAGAGCGCTGAGTTAGGTAGCAATATTCAAGCATTCATTGTCTTGTATATGCGCGATGCGGTATCAAACGTAGCGATAGAACAACCTGTCGAAACCCAAGCCTTTGTGCGTTACCCAGGTGAATCTGATTTTGTACTTTTTCAAACGCCTATGCGTTCTCTGTCTGGCGGATACACTGTCTATTTAGGTAATGCTTCAGCCTTACTACCTAGTGGGCTAAACCCAGCAGACAACATTGAATTCAGCATTGAAGTCAATGCAAGGGGTTACGAGCACTTTCAAACAACATTGATGGTCAATGCTTCGCAACTCATCCCCGTTGATACAACAGTAACCACCTTACAACACAGTGTTGAGGCAAGGTTAATCAATACCCCCTTTATTCAACACACGGTCGACTTGCAACCCAACCCCGTGGGTTTGCAAGGTGCCGTTATCGATGACAACGACTTTTCAGTGCCTATTGCTGGCGTCAATGTACGTGTAATAGACCCTGTTATTGCACCAGCAGTAACGAGTGATACGCAAGGGCGATATCGCATAGACACTTTGCCAGTGGCATCTCGTGTGACCTTAGAAGTAGACAATTTAGGACAGGTCACCACTTTTCAACATATTGTTGATTTTGCCACTCCTTTAAATACTCGAATCATAAGTTTGAACGGATAGGAGACGAACTATGGAGTACCTTGCCCCCGGTGTTTACGTTGAAGAAGTAGCTTCAGGTAACAAACCTATCGAAGGTGCCAGCACCAGCACTGCTGGAATGGTAGGCGTGACCCAACGTGGTCCGGTAAACCAACCGACGCTAGTCACTAGTTTTGGTGATTTTAACCGACTTTATGGCGGCTTATTAGACCATCGAACCTTCACCCAAGGACGCGACTCGCTGCCCTATGCTGTGCAAGGTTTTTTCAATAACGGCGGACAACGCGTTTATGTGTCACGCATTATTGGACCAGCAGCCACCTTCGCAAACGCTGATATTTACGCAGCACCAGTTACAGGTTCAGCACAAACAAGCCTTGCCGCACGCGGTGTTGCTGGCACAGATACGATAGTTGTCAATGATGACACTAATATCGTCGCCAACGATGAGCTGCTGCTGGCTGACGATGTGCGTTCTGAGTATGTCACTGTTGATGCAGCGCCTGTTAGCAATAGCACTTTGGCACTCAGTGCAGGTTTGCGAACAGCTGTGGTTTCGACAAATGCGGTTACAGCTCAGACAATAACCCCAGGTGCCGACCTAACCGCAGACATTACTGCCGATATGCTTGCCGACGGCGGGTTAATCATCGACCCCGCTGTAGAAGCTACACTAGTCGCTGGTCAAGTGATCGAAATCACAGACACTGAAAACGCAGGCGCAACCGAATATGTCACTGTTACGGCTAATGGCAGCGCCACATTTGATGAGGGGGGATTATTATTTGATCACCCTGTAGCCACTACCACCATGCGCGTTGTAACTGCGGCTGATGGTGCCGCTACAGATGCGTTAAGTGCGGATTCTGCTGAAGGAGACAACCTGCTTGCTCTCGATTCCAGTGCAGGCTTTGCCGTGGGCGACGTGGTGCAAATCAATGGCGCTGAATTAGCGGTGTTAACCGGCGTTCCTAGTACCATTACACTCGCTGCCGAACTCACCAACAGTCATGCCCTTGGCGTCAACGCATTCAAGCAGGTACCCATGCTCAGAGTGCGTGCCCATTATCAAGGGTTATGGGGCAATCTGGTTAGAGCCAACGTTCGCCCTACTCACTTACTGGAAACAACAGTAACTAACGACGCTTTTGATGGCGACAATGTTGTTGTGTTAGACGCGATTTTTGGCCTAAGCAGCGGCAGTTATGTCGCCTTTTCGGACACCAATGGCGAACTTCAAACCTTACAGGTTGGCTCAGTTAATCGAGCAACTAACGAGGTTACCTTCACCGACCCGCTAACAGTTGATGTTCAAGCAGGTAGCACAGCAGCTTCAAAAGAATATGACCTCATTGTAGAACGTTTGGAAAATGACAAAGTCGTTGAAGCTGAAGTGTTCGAAAATTTGGGTATGCATCCTGAACATAACCGTTACGGCCCTAAGATTGTCGGTAGCTATAATCGCGGAACAGATATCGCCACTAGCTCTGGTGAGTCCGATTTAATTCGCTTATCAGACTTAAGTGTGGACAACCTCGGTGACAATATCGATGCCTTAATACCTAACAGAGCATCAGATCTATCCGATCGTGTACCCAGAATGTTGAGTAACGGTATCGATGACTTAGACAACATCACCGACCTAACGTATATAGGATCTGTCACACCGGGCGCTCGTAGCGGTATACATAGCTTGGAGAACGAAGAAAGTATCAGCATGGTTGCCGTGCCAGGGCGCACAGATGTCAGTCTGCAAAAAGCACTTATTACACATTGTGAACGTATGCGCTATCGCTTCGCTGTTATTGAGACACCAAGAGATAGCAACCTATCTGATGCCATCACACACAGGCAAAACTACGATACAACACGTGCGGCGATTTATCACCCCTGGCTGGTAATACCCGACCAATTCGGAGAACGCGGTGATCTGCTACGCGTAGCCCCATCAGGTTATGTCATGGGAATTTATGCACGCACCGACACAACCCGTGGTGTTTGGAAAGCACCCGCCAATGAAGTAGTACGCGGGATCTTACAATTCGAAAGCGCTATTACCAAAGGCGAGCAAGACATACTCAACCCCATTAACGTCAACGCCTTTAGAGATTTTCGCACAGCCAATCGAGGATTACGTTTGTGGGGCGGTCGCACACTCAGCAGCGATGCCTCGTGGAAATATGTCAGTGTTCGCAGACTCTTTCTATTTCTCGAACAATCCATTGAACGTGGATTGCAGTTCGCTGTTTTTGAACCCAACAACGAGACACTCTGGGCCACCGTTAAACAATCAATCAGCAACTTCTTGATAAGCGTATGGCGTGACGGAGGGCTGGAAGGTGTTGTCGAAGAAGAAGCCTTTTTCGTTAACGTTGGCTACAACGTCACCATGACCCAAACGGATATCGACAATGGTCGTTTGATCGTTGAAGTCGGCGTTGCCGCCGTCAAGCCGGCCGAGTTTGTCATCATTCGTATCGGCCAAAAAACCCGTGAAGCCACAGCTTAATAGTGAGGAATAGACAATGGAAAATCCATTATTACAGTATAACTTTTTACTTGAGATAGACGGCACCTCAGACGCTGTAGCAGGGTTTACAGAAGTTGGTGGAATAGGGTCTGAAAGCGATATCATTGAATACCGTGAAGGCTCTGATCCCAACACAGTGCGCAAATTCCCAGGGTTACGCAAGCAATCTAACCTCACATTTAAACGTGGCTTAGCCCTGAACGCAGAGCTATGGGATTGGCGTAAAACCGTCATAGATGGCCTGACCGAGAGAAAGTCAGGTGCCATTATCATGCTGAATGAAGCTCGTCAGCCGGCACTACGTTGGGAGTTTTCTCAAGCTTGGATCTCAAAATACGAAGGACCTGCTTTAAATTCAACAGCCAATGAAACCGCTGTAGAATCCATTGAGCTTGCCATCGAAGACATCCGCTTGGTTGCGGCTTAAACCGAAGGTCATAGACTCATGCAAGGCTTGGCGGCACCAGGGGTTTACTTTGAACCCTTGCAACCTTCTCAAATTATCGGCGATTTGCTGCGTAGCGATATTACCGGTTTTATGGGATACACACGTAAAGGTCCCGCGGGCTTTCCAGTGCGTATTGAATCATGGCGCCAATACCTGAGTATCTTTGGTGAACCCATTGAAATAGGCCATTTAACACCTGCGATTAAAGGCTTTTTCGAAAATGGCGGGACCACATGCTATGTTGTGCGTCTCGTTGACAGTCAGGCCAAAGAGGCGTCTTGTTTATTGGATGTAAACAGTGTCGATATTGGAGACAAGTTTCTTCAGCTTTGGCAAGCCAGTGCGTCCTTTAGAGTCAGTGACATTACCACCAGTGAGGAAGTACTGGAACAAATCCCTGACTCGGCTATTTTGCGACACTTCTCACCAGGACAAGCCAGAACGCCCATACCCAGCCCTGGGTTTTGGGGTAATGCTTTATCGATATCGATTCAAAGAAGTTCCCGCTTAAGCACACAGATCAACGGCTTATTTGACGAAGGCTTCGGCAGCTATGTTGACAGTTTAGTCGGGCTTGAGCCAAATTCCGTTGTCGAATTGAGTCAGGACCAAGTAGAACTCGGTGGCAGTGTCACCAAGGTGTCCAAAATCATCCCCATTCAGCAGTTTGACAAATTGGCCCAGAGTATTATTTGGCAAACGTCTTTATTAACCGGAACAGCGCCTTTTTTAGCCGACAGCCCAATACGTTTAGACACAGTAGAGTTTGATGTCACGATAGAATTTGAAAACAAACAAGTCGAATTTTTCCAATGGCTTAGCCCTCACCCACAGCACTCACAAAGTTTACATAGAGTACTAGGCCAGCAAAGCCAATTCGTCAATTTAACCTTTATTGGGTCGTCTGATTGTGACTGGTTTGATTCAGCCTGCTGGCCGAAACCCGTTGAGAAAGCACAACTTAAGCTAGGTAGAGATGGCCTTGCAAATATCGACGATACTCACTATCTAACCGCTATTGAAACCTTATCTAAAGTCAATGAAATCGCCATTGTCGTTGCACCCGATTTGGTACTAGGCACTGACATGCCAAGCCTTCCCGACAGCCAGCTGACACCAAAACCTATCGACTGCAGTGAACTGGATCCACCCAAGTTAGGACAAATTATTGGCCGTATAACGGATGGTGAACACCCGTTAGTCAACGTACTGGTCGTCGATGTGCAAAGCGGTAAATTGGTTAAAACCGATGTCAACGGTGCGTTCACTATCACGGGATTGGATATCAGTTTACGCACGCTACGGTTTGAAAAAGCCGGGTTTAACAATGAAGAACGCCAGGTTTTTAGTAACACAGCGGCTGACGTTGCAGAGTTTTCCATGGAGCCATTGGCTCAACCACGTAATTTGTCAGAAACAGAAATACTCACCGTCCAACGCGCTATGCTCAATCCATTTCAGCTTGGGCGTTACCGGGTGGCATTAATTGATCCCCCCAATCATATGTTGAAGATTGAACAAATACGTAATTGGCGAGCCAAATTAGGCGATTCAAGTATTGGGGCGCTCCTATACCCTTGGATTTCAGCGCCACATCCAACAACACTTAACGAGCCAGAAGTGTCATTGCCGCCTAGTGGACATATCGCCGGATTAATAGCACGTATGGATCTCACCCAAGGCCCTCATCGCAGTGCGGCTAATATTAAATTACGTTACGCCAAGGGTATTAATCAGCCGTTAAATGACATTCATCTGGGACTCTTTAACCCTGAAGGCATAAGCGCTATCCGTAGTCTTTCTGGACAAGGACTACGATTATTCGGTGTTCGTACTTTAAGCTCAGATGCTCAGTGGCGTTATCTCCCGGTAAGACGCCTTATTCTAGCATTATCAAAAACCTTAGAGACGGCGTTGCAGTGGGTGGTATTTGAAAATAACACCACTGTTTTGAGGCAAGCGGTCACTCTGTCGGTCCAGACATTATTAAACCGCCTCTGGCGTGCGGGTGCTTTAGCAGGGAAATCAGCCAACGCTGCTTATCGAATCAAGTGTGACGACGACAACAACCCCCAAAGTCTGCGAGATCAAGGTCAGTTTCTCTTAGAAATTGCTGTCGCACCTTCTGTACCTTTTGAGTTCATTCGCATTCGTTTGGGGCGGACTCTGGATGCACTAGAGGTAACCGACTAATGGCTATAGATGACACCTTGCTTGGCCCTTATCCGGCTTATAACTTTTACATTGCACTAATTGATACCAGTAGCACGTTTTCATCTCTCACCAGTGGTGTTAGTGGATTCGTATTAGGCGGGTTCGCTGAATGCAGTGGCTTGGATGCAAGTTTAGACATTCAGGAATACAAAGAAGGTGGCGTGAACGACAGAGTGCATAAATTCCCAACACGGAGCTCTTTTGCCAATGTGAGCTTAAAACGAGGCGTCGGCTTCGGGGAGGATTTATGGCTTTGGTATGAAGAATTTCTCAATGGAGAAGGCACAAGGCGCAACGGCCTTATCGTCTTAGCGAACGAATTACGTGCCCCTATTAAAATCTGGAGCTTTGAAAACGGCATTCCCATTAAATGGTCAGGCCCGTCACTGAACGCCACCACGAGCGCGTTAGCGATTGAAAGCATTGAGATTGCGCATGAAAAGCTGACGCTCACCATGTCACCCGGCAAGGCCGTTGACGGACTCGTTAGCGCGGTGACTTAACCATGATTCCATTCATAAAGAGGCTCTAATGGCAGATGTTCGTATAAATCAAGTGGATACTGATATTCGCGTGGCCGATATGGAAGCCTTGATGTCGCCTCAAGTGATGGAGCACTTAATTAGGGCAGTAAAAATGCGCTTAGAGCAAGATCAAAAAATGCAGAAAGTCGCTGATGATGACAGGCGTTTAGTTGAGGGAGCATCGCGTTAATCATGGCTAAAATGAGCTTTCAAAAACTCGACCACGCCAAAAGCCCTATCGGTGATGCGATCGACGTCAGCTACAACCCTAGCGAACTAGCATTCGCTCAAACGGCTAACTACGCAGACATCAATATTCCTGGGTTAGACGCCCCCATACTGCAATTTATCCGTGGCAGTGCCGAAACATTAAATCTCGAATTATTCTTTGATAGCACTGAAAACGGCACCGGCACCTCTGCGGTGCCAGTAACGACTAAGGTCGACCCGTTTTATCAGCTCGTGCGCATCTCGGGTGACTTACACACACCGCCTTTAGTTCGGGTTGTCTGGGGTGAACACTTCCCCGGCTTGCGCAACGATCAGAGCGTTAGGCCAATCCCAGCATTTGACTGCGTGGTCATATCATGTAACCGCAAATACACCCTATTTAACCCTGATGGCGTTCCATTACGAGCGACAGTAACACTCGCTCTGCGTGAGTATCGAACGTTAGAAGAGCAACTCAACGCATTAAACTTACAATCCGCCGATCACACACGTTTGCACATCGTCCAAGAAGGAGAAGACTTACCCCTTATCGCTTACCAGGCTTATGGAAAACCATCCTATTGGCGTGTTGTCGCTGACGCCAACAACATACCCAACACCCGAGCATTACAGCCTGGCGCTGTGTTGTCATTACCACCGATAGTGTGATTGTTATGGCTCAACCGATTTATCTCGACGAGAACTTTTTAGCACCGCAGTTTTTAATCAAGCTGCAAGGTCAAAACTTGGGTAACGAGGTGATCAAAGACGTGTTGCAAGTGTCTTATAAAGACGATTTGGAGAATCTCGACTCATTCGAGTTCACCTTACATGACTGGGACCCACTCACTAATACCACAAAATACAGTAGCCCTTATGATGAAAGTGGCAGTCTCAAGAAAATCAGTGGTACTGATTTCGATGTCCCTAATTTTGAGCCAGGTGCGAGAGTCGACCTGCACATGGGCTATTACGGTGCCGAAATACCACCCTTGATGATGTCCGGCAAAGTCGCTTCAGCATCGGTTAGTTTTCCAGCCAGCGGCACTCCTATTCTTACAGTACGTGTGCTCAATTTGTTATTCGATCTGCAACGTACCCAGGAAAACCTTACTTTTGAAGGCAAAAAACCAACAGAAATAGCCCAAGAAATTGCCACTAATCTAGATATTGAATTGATCAGCGAACCCGCTGAAGAGCAAGTTATTCCTTTTACCGGTATGAATAACGAATACCCTATTTTGTTCCTGTCGCGTCTAGCAAGAAAGCAAGGCTATGATTTGTTTGTTGACGCCGAGGATGAAGATAACCCCAAGCTATTTTTTGGATTGCGCCAGAGTGTTCAGGAAGAATTGGAACTCGAATGGGGAAAATCTTTGATTCAATTCACCCCTGTCCTCAAAACCAAAGAGTTAAAAGAGAAAGTCATCGTCAGAGGCTGGGACCCACTGCAAAGTGGTGCTGAGAGAAACATCGAAGGTGAAGCCATTTGGGGGGATCTGGATATCTCCATGCCAGACAGCAAACTGCTTGAGCAAATTGAATTTGCCACTGAAGACGCCACCGAGGAAATCACCGAACAGCCCGTATCCAGCCAACAAGTCGCAGAAGAGCTCGCCAAAGCCGCATTACGCAGAATTGTGCAGCAGGTCATCACAGGCAGCGGCTCGACTATTGGCACCCCAAAACTCAGAGCAGGCACCCGTATTACGCTCAAAAGTCTGGGACTCCGTTATTCCTATCAGTACCTGGTTTTCGACAGCTCTCACAAAATAGATGGCAGTGGTTACCTGACAGATTTTAGCGCACGCATGGAGGTGGTCAGTGGTTGATAGCAAACGTGTCCCCGGTGTGGTTGTCGGTTTAGTTGAAAACCTTGATGACCCCGAAAGCATGGGCCGCATCAGAGTCAAATACCCTTGGCTGGGTGGTGAACCCGAGAGTGCCTGGTGCCGATTGGTTACACCTATGGCGGGCGAGGAACACGGCTTTTATTTCGCCCCTGAAATTGGTTCGGAAGCGCTCATTGCCTTCAATCAGGGTAATTTCGATGAACCTTGCATCATAGGTTACATGTGGAATAAAGACACGCCACTACCCACCACCGAACAACCACAGCGAACCATAAAAAGTGTCACCGGTAACGTGATTGTTCTTGATGACACAGACGGAGATGAAGGCATTCGTATAGAAGATAAACACGGCAACAGCATAGTGATGAATCAAGACGGCATAGCCATTACCAGTGCCGGTAAAATTTCCATTGAAGCCAGCGGCGAATTAAAAGCCGTCGGCGATCCCATACAGTTGAATCCCTGATGAAAACGTCATTTCCCACAGACACAGGTTTCAGCGGTATCTACTTAAGCGGTTATCGCAGAAACCCCTCGGTTGCCAGCGAGCAGTTGGTTGGGACGGTAGTGGTTAAACGTTACTATCAGATGAATGACGACCAGCTTGTACCGTCAGATGATCCCGCAGGTATCAGGGTAACGGACGAACTTAAGCTGCCAGGAGAAGCAACAAAAATCGAATTCCCTGGCCCAAACGAGAAGTGCGAGGGCTGTCTCTCTCGGTATGAGCACGATATAGCTGTGTATAAACCGGTCGCCGATCTCATTGTCATTGATGATTATACCGTCTCTCAACAGTATCAGGTCAGAGTAAGGGCAGCAGGTGGCTCTAGCCAGGTTTGGTTCAGCCGTACAATACAATCACCCCAACCAGAGCCCCCTGATCTTGATGCAGCGGAACATATATTTGGCTGGCTTCCGAGATTTGACAGTGTTCGTGAGAGCGAAGGTAATTTACACATTACCTTACCCGGCGATGAAACCGCTATCGACGTCCCAGATATGCGTGATTTTAACAATCGATTCTTCAATGGCTATCGACGGGATTTTGCTCAACCAGGATTCCCTCTTACTGAATTTCAAGCCGGTGACAACATCAGTATGACGCGCACGCAACTTGGAGAAATAGAAAGTGACACCTTGTTCAGCTTTACATTGGGTCAAGAAAGCATTCACGCAAATTTGTACCTATACACAGGCCGTGGACCCGATGAAGAGCGTTATTGGTGTGTCGAACGTCCCATCAATTTTCGTTTAGATACTGTCGTCATATCGCCGTCTCGAAACGACGCTTACATGCTCTGGCGAGGCGTATGGGATTTCAACCAATACCCAGCCGACAACTACCGCAAACTCGACGTGATTGCACAAGGAGTTTCTCATGGCTAAACCTATTGCTTTAGCAAAAGATATTGCCTTTGCTTTCCCTAATATCTGCCCGACCACAATTCCACCAGCAGGCCCTGTGCCGATACCTTACCCTAGCATCGCGCAACTCGCTGACGCTAAGCCAGTATCGGATACCGGAAAAGCACTGTATGTCAAAGGCACCCCCGTTTTATTAGAAAACTCTGAAGTAGCGCAAACCTCAGGTGATGAACCGGCAAATCCCGGCACTAAATCGCGTGTTTGTCAGATGACCAGTTACAGCAGCTCAGTCTTTTTTGGTGGTAAGGCTATTGTGCGTTTCGGTGACCAAACCGCACAAAACCAAAATAATGCCGTCGGTAGTGTGTTGTCCGCCGAACCTTCCGTATTGGTGGGGGGTTGAAATGGCAGAATTTCTCGGTAAGGGCTTTAAGTTTCCTATAAGACTCAACGGCAGTGGCAGCTTATCTTATGTCGAGGGCGAGCAAAGTATTGCCCAGAGTATTTGGATCATTATCAGCACACCGCTGCGCTCTCGCATCATGGAGCCTGAATTTGGCTGCAATATTCACGATTATTTATTTGCACCCAACACGCCAAATACTGTCGCCGCCATAGTCCAAGGGGTACAACGGGCGTTAGTGCGCTTTGAACCACGCATCGATGTATTGGACGTGCAAGCGTCTTCACACCCTGACAGCCCTAACGCATTGATGGTCAATGTTGACTACCGCGTCAGGGCCAACAACGCCATGCACAACCTGGTTTACCCGTTTTATCTCAATGAGGGAGCAGCCTAATGTCATTACCCGCCCCGAACCTTGATTCACGCACCTTCGATGACTTAGTCAAAGAGGCCCGCGAGCGCATTCCGCGCTTTACCCAAGAATGGACCAATTTCAACGACGCTGATCCAGGCATGACCATAGTCAAATTACATGCATGGCTCACAGAAACCTTATTGCATGAAGTGAATCGCCTGCCTGAGCTCAATTACATCAAGTTTTTACAGCTAATAAACATCACACCTAAACCTGCTCAAGCGGCAACCACTGAGTTACAGTTCAACCTAAAAAAGCTGGATACTACCAGCGATCCGCTGACCTTTTTTGTGCCTAAGAATGCACAAGTTGAAGCCGACGATCCGGATCTTACCAGTCCCGTTATTTTCGAAACGGAACGTACTCTGGTCGCGTTGAATGCCACCATAGCCACCATTATCAGCCGCAATGATCCTGGCAGCGCACAAGCGCGTTCCTTGGTGACCAGTTTTGATCCCAAAAAGGCAACGACTGAAATAGATGATAGCTTTTACCCCTTCGGCGAAAATCCACAAATCGGTAGTGAATGTTTAGTCGGCATTTTACTGCGCCCTAATCGCAAATCTAACTCAAGTGATAGCCAAGAAGTATTTCCCGCAGGAGAGCTTGACTTGGCCGTCAGTGCCACACAAGTCTATGAAGACATCCCTCAAGATGAAGTGCTCACCGGGCCTGTTGGAAAGCAGTGTTTATTGCCGCACGAATTAACTGAACAGCAACAGGTTTTAAGGTGGCAAGTCTATGTAGGTAGTGAACATGCTGTCGACTTTATCGATAACTCAGCAGGCAATAATAGCTGGCAAACCTTATACCCGCCGACTGACGACAGCGCTGCATTGTCGCGTAGTGGTCATATTCCGCTCACTATTCCCGAAGATATATCGCAAGTCAGCCTAACGGCTTTACCTCGCTCATTTTGGCTCGAAATGGGCTTAAAGAAGCCACCAAAAACAGGTGCAGAATTGCTCACTGACTTGCTGGATACCGAGTTGAATTTTACGGTAGAAAATGTCAAAGATATTAATTGGGCAGAAATAGTACCTGAATCTATAGACAGTGCTGATATTCAAAGCGCCTGTGGCAATATCAGCAGCTTACACGCACTGCTACTGCCTGTCGCTAACGACATTCAAGTGAGTCAGATCCCACCAAAAGTATTTACTGATGGCGATTTTGGCTACAGTTCACCAGCCGTACCTGAGCATGCGATGGCATGGCTAAAAGTGTCTGTGGTCGATGCCGACTACCAAGCTGCATTACTCAATGGTTTTTATATTAATCGCGTTCCAGCTACCGCCGCCGTCTCGCGTGTAGAAGAAATCCTCGGTGTCTCCGATGGACGCCCCGCTCAAACCTACACACTGGCAAAGACACCCGTTTATTTTGAACCGCGTTCACCCGAAGCCAGCCAACCAGACTTGGAATTAGCGGTCGTTGAAGGCGGACAAACAGAGCCTTGGCAACGCGTTGATGATTTCGGTGATACACAGATAGACAGCTTTAGTAAGGTCTATCGACTCGACCCCGTTCGAGGCGTTATCACTTTTGGTGATGGCATAAAAGGTCGGATACCGGTTGCAGATGCGCAGATCAAAGCCAAACGCTACCGCTACGGCGGAGGCGCCTCAGGCAACGTTGCAGCCAACACCATCACTAAGCTAAAAACCAGCTTGCCTTATATCGACAGCGTTACGAATCCACGTTCGGCCACAGGTGGCAGCGAGGCCGAGACTCTGGAACAAGCCAAATTACGTGCCCCTCAGCAGTTAAGAACACGAGAAAGAGCCGTAACCGCTGAAGATTTTGCTTTTTTAGCTAAGCATACGCCGGGTGTTGTTATCCACACCGCATATGCACTGGCACAAACTGCTTTACATCCCTCTACGACAGATTTCATCCCTACAGAAGGTGCGGTGACTGTGGTTGTCTTACCCGCCAACCAAGATCAAGCGATGCCAGAACCCAGTGAAGGTCAGCTCGATGCCGTTTGTGCTCACCTGAATAGCCGACGGCTTATCACCACTGAACTGTATGTCACAGGACCACGCTATTTACCTGTCACACAGCTTGAAGTCGATATCAGAGCTGCACAAAATGCTGACTTAAAATCCTTGGTAGACGCCGCTTATGATGCCTTATTGAACTACTTTCATCCGTTAAAAGGCGGTGAGAAAGGCTTAGGCTGGCCCTTTGGTGAAGATGTTTATTTAGGGGAGATTTATCAGCTATTGCAACAGATTGACGGTGTTAGACGCGTATTTGGGTTAGGCGTTAGTTTGGAAGGCGTATCAGACGACAAATGCCGTGATTACCTACCCGTCGACGACGGATACTTACTGCATTTAAGTCGTGAAGTCATCAATTTAAAGGTGGCTTATGAGCACAGTTAGGCCATCACTGACGCCCAGTTACTTACTCGATAATATCATTGGTTGGCGCCAATCAAACACGAGCGAATATATCTTACAAGACCCGGTTGCACAGCATTTAAGGTTGGGTAAAATAGGCGATTTCGCAATTTCTCCGTTGGAGCCCGGCGGCAGTTTTGGTGGACAGACACTACCAACAGGCGTCGCCATAGCAGAAAGCGGATTTATGCTACTCGCAGACCCCGCATTTAATCGTATTCTGTATTACGACAACCTGACTGCACAAAAAGTGATTGCTGCTAACGCTGAATTACCCAACGGTAAAGCACAACCAGCCCCGTCAGCACCTTTACCCATGGTTGAATTGTGGCAACCAACACCTGTCATTGAATCAACAGACCCGCATTTGCTTATCGGCAAAAAACCAAACATCAAACAAGCAGGACCTTATCAGCTAAATCAGCCGACCGATGTCGCCATTTCACCTCAGGGTGAAATCGTTATTGCTGACAGCGGCAATCAGAGAGTCATGATATACAGCTGGCCAGAGCTAAGACTCCGCAAACAACTTAATTTCACTAACGGTATTCCTCGTGCAATAGCCTATGACAATAAGAAACGCCTCTATGTCACTGATAGTGAGAATAGTCAGGTTTATCGATTCAACACGTTGTGGGAGCGTGATGTCAACTACAAGGGTGGACAAGGCAAACTGCAAGGCCCTATCGCGCTAGCAGCACTGAGAAATTCTGATGCAGAAGATGAAGAAGGTAACTTTATCTTTGTGCTCGACGCTGCTTTGCAGCAAGTGATCTTGCTTAATGAACAAGGGGACGTTGTCGACACCGATATGTCAGGTGTTGAAGTGTTCAATCGCACATTTATACAGCCACCGCTAGACATTCACAATGATCAACTCTGTTACCCCCAATTAAGCAAACCTAACTGTGAAAAGTGGCTACTCAGCGGCATTCAGGTTGATACGCTGGGGAATCTGGCGACAACAGGGATTTCTCTCCTAGCACGTCCTAGAGTCATACGCTTACCGCGTAGTGGCGTATTCATTAGCGAACAGCTAGATGGCGAGATAGCCGCCAGTCAGTGGCACCGGATTACCTTTCAAGCCAATATTCCCAAAGCTGGTAGGTTGTCGATACAAACCTTCACCAGTGATAGATCCATGAGTGATACTGAGCTAGACGATGTAAAATGGCAAAGCGCTGCGCTGTTTACACAAGCCGACAATGACAAATTCTCAGAAATATTAATACAGAGTCAAAAAGGCCGCTACTTACGTATTCGTATCCAGTTCTTCGGTGATGGCTACACCACACCCACGATCAACCGTATTCAAGTATTCGCTCAACGCGCCAGCTCACTTAAGTATTTACCGCCACCTTATCGACAAGACACGGAAAGTGAATACTTTCTGGACCGATGGCTGAGTTACTTCGACACCGTTCTCGAAGAAGCCCGCTTTATGATTCAAGATTTCACGCGATACCTGGATCCACAAGGCGTCCCCGCTGGTGACTATTTAGAGTGGTTAGGGAGCTGGTTCGACTGGACATTCCTCGCACAATGGCCCACAGAGTTGCGGCGAGAGATGGTCACGCGCTCCATGGAGTATTTTAAAATACGCGGAACATTGGAGGGGCTTAAGTTGATGTTGCAATGGCATACAGGGCTTAGTGGCGAGCAACCCAGCATTATTGAACACTACCGCGTTAGGCACTACAGCAGTAAGCAGATTATCCCAAGTTTGGCTGTGACTAATTCAACCCAGTCACTGTTCATTGGCGAAAAACCCTTTGATCCGCCGGCTCACCAAATCAGCCATTGGTTCACTGTGGTTTTACCCACCAGCGTTGTACCCGATCAAGCGGCTTACGACACCATTTTGGCAATTATAAACGCCCAAAAACCGGCACATACTGGGTTTAGAGTGTGCTTGTTTGCACCCGGCTTACGCATAGGTAAGCAATCTTCAATCGGGGTCGACACATGGCTCGGCCATTACCCCAAAGCATCTGTTGGTCAATTCACGTTAGGACAAGCGGCTCAGCTAAGCAGTTTATCGTCACCTGGTGTGAGAATTGACCAATCGGTATTAGAAAAATGAACGCAGCAAAAGGAAAAGCACATGGCTACTGATGACATGACTTGTATCCCTTGCGGATTAATAAAACACACCCGTAATCATTACTTTAACGGTAAGTTACTGGTAGAACGCGACTTTGTTGACGAACAAATTTATCACATCGCCAAACGTAGAATGCTTAATAAGGTGCTACATGGCGACGGCACTGTGTGTGGGCTAAAGCTCAAACAGCACCCATCACCGGACTGCCAAACACAGTATATTTATGCGGAGCCGGGTGTCGCCCTTGATTGTTGTGGTCGCGAAATTGTCCTCACCAAGAATGAGCCGATCAATATCCAAGACCTCATCAAACAACAGGAGCTCAAACTAGACGATCCTGTCGACTTGTTTGTTGCCTTGCAGTATCGAGATGTTGAATCAGAGCAAGTGCCTGTCATTTTACCTGATTGCGATTGTGCCGACGCTAATCAAACTGCGAATCGGATAGACGAGTGCTTCTCCTTTAAAGTCTTTGCCCGAGAGCCTGGTTCAACCGAGCTAGTCCGTCCGCCCATTGAAGCGAAGCTGGACTGGCTGCACACCATTCCTTTATCGGAACAAACACCAAGAGCCATCGCAGTCGACAATCATTTACAACAAGTTTATGTGGCCGCACTGGGCACAAATACGGGTGATGAGGGCGATGAGGGTGACGAGAAGAGCAACCCATTGGGCCGAGTTTACGCATACCGTGCTGATAACCATGACTTAATCACATCGCTTAATGCCGGCTCAGCACCACATGACCTTATCGTATCGCCACTCGGTGCCCATATTTTTCTGTGCGACGAGAACCTGGCGACAAACACGCCGCTAGGTGCGTTAACCGGCATCGCCATCTATGCTGAAGAGAACATTCAAGCCAATCCAGACCCTATCGCTTATATCGATTTGGGCGAGCCTGCCCGACTCGCGATTTCGCCCACAACAGGCGCGTTGGTTGCGCTAAAACTCAACTCTGGTGAACTTATCGCTTGGTCTGAGACAGAGCTTTTAAACTGGCTGGCAACGGATGCGGGCAAAGGCTTCCCTGATCAATCCGGCCCCGCATCTTCCCACCGTATTATGCTAGACGGACTCTCCATCCCCGAAACAGCAACAATAGAGGGTGCGAGTATCTTAAAAATCGGCGCCAATGGACGCTTTGTCTATATCGTCAACCCATCAGCTGACGGCAATGAATCTGTACTGGTCGTTAACATCCCTCGCCTGTTTGCCAATGAAGCCGGCGCCTTGATAAAGGCACCTTTGCCCAATGTCGATGCCGCCGAACAAGCGATTGCTATCCAAACCAGTATTGCTGACGCTGGGTTTGTTTTTCTACTGACTCAAACAGCAGACGGTTCAGAGTCCCGGCTCAGGCGATTTGAATGGCAACGCGAAAGCCAAACGTTCGTCGCCAGCGGCCGCGGTGGGTTTTGGCAAGGCGCCGCAAAAGACTTTGCGATATCAGCTACCGAAAAATGGGCCTACGTGCCCCAAAGGTTTACTCAAGTAGACGAAATCATAAGCCAGGTAGCCGTCATTTCGATAGATGAGATTATCAGTGTCGAACAAACTGAGTTAGTGAATGCTTTAAGCAAACAAGTGCATATCAACGGCAACGCGCTCTTCTCAAGGCTGAACTTAGTTGGCCGTCGGCTCTATGTTGCTTCTGCAGATGAAGATACCGAAAACAACCCCGATCGCGGTTTAGTCGCCGTACTAGATATTGAAGAGGCTGACTGCGGTGAGCTGTTCTTCCAATCCATAGACGGATGCCCCGAATGTGAGCAAGAGAACACTGATGCCTGCGTCATTTTGGGCCACCTGGCTGACTACGAATTGGGCCAACCCATGTTGGAGCCAGCCAATATTCGCGATCAGGCCAAAGAAGTAGAAATCGACAACCTCAGCTACCGCAAAGTCGTTGCTAGCAATCAACGTTTAATGGACGTTGTTTTATGCATGTTAGAAGAAGGTTTTGCAACGGGCGCACCCGGACCAAGAGGACGACCAGGGCCTGATGGCGCCCAAGGTATTCAAGGCCTGCAAGGGGACATTGGTCCGCAAGGCATTCAAGGTGAAAGAGGACTTCAGGGGCTTCAAGGGCTGCAAGGGGAACGCGGCGAGCAGGGTATTCAAGGCGAGCGCGGAGAGCAAGGTCCGCCAGGGGACGGTGCAGAGCTGCGCGAAGTCATACGCATTCAAGCCTTTAGCTGGGTGCATGACTTAGACGAAGACGAATACAAAGGTGATGGCGCCATCGCACTTGCATTTGACCGTCCTGTATTACAAGGCAGTGTTATTTCCCGACGAAATTTCAATGAGAAAACCCCCAGAAGCTGTGTATTCGAAGCTTATGTCGAACAGTTCAGTCAAGACAACAGTGGAACAAGAGCATGGGGGCGACTACCTATGCTTTGCTTCCCAATATCCGACATATCGACTGACAGTTTTTCTTATGACGATGCTGGCGAAACAGTGAATGTCGACCGCATTATTGAATTTTCAAGAGATGTTCCCAGACGCGATCAACTAGCCGAAGGTTTTGTCCTTATCCCTCAAGATGGTTTCAATTTACCGTTCGAGGCGAAAGTTAAAATCGTCTTTAACGGTGATTTCGCGACTGATGAAACACGTAAGCTCTTTGTTGATGGCAATCATTTGGGTGGTCGTTTAATCAGTGGCAATGCGATCTCAGGCAACGAGATGATCAGTTGGTTCTGGACACGTCGAGGTTAATGAGGAGATTTATGATGGCGACTAAAGGTTCACACATAAAGCGTCCACGCTACTTCGACCGACAACAACTGACGGCTGAAGACTTAGCATTAGGGCAACATTATCATATTGCTCGAACAAAGCAGCTAAATCAGCATTTACATGGCTGGGGGGTTGTCTGCGGGGCGCTGCTTGATGTAGGTTCCCAGGGAAATATAAGCCTCGATGAAGGCTTTGCTGTGAGTCCCAGTGGCTGCAGTATGCTTATTCCTGCATTGAAAAGTATTGACCTTTATCCCCTTATACAAAATGCCTGCCCCGATGCACCGACAGACTGCGATAAGTTAGTTAAAGACATCGATATTGACCGCACTAAGGAAGATTATGAACGAGGATATTCAACCAGTGACGAGCCTGTCACGCTGTACTTGATAGCCAGACCAGTTGAACAGGCGACCGAGCCCAAACCCAGCATTCCCGCAGATTGCAGTCACCAGGGTAATACCATGGAATTCAGTCGTCTGTGCGAATCTGTTTGCTTAGATATTGTTTGTAATTTACCTGCCCTGCATCAACGAGAACCCATAGCTTGTGAAGAGTTGCATGCCTTATTTTGTCACCAAACAAACACTGACTTAGGCAAAATACTGAAACAACATTTTTCTTGCCCTGAACAGGTCCCCCCGGAGGAAGATTATGTGGTGCTAGCCAGCTTAATCACGCAAATTATGCCCAATGAAAGACGCAGAGTGATCGATGGCCTAAGTTACGACTCACGCCGCATACTGATGCCCACCCACCTGCTACAACAATATTTGTCGTGCTTATGTGAAAGGCCACAACCGACACCTTCTCCAACGCCGACAAAAACAAGAACAGCAACACCGACGACAACCTTTACGAGACTCCCAACACAAACCTTTACGCGTGTTCCTACTCAGACGATGACACGCCTGCCCACGCAGACGATCAGCGGCATTCCAACCTTGACTGTTACCCGATTTCCCACTGAGTTACCAACCGGCTTCCCGACACGGTTTCCTACCGAGTTTCCAGGAGACTTCCCTATCGGCAGCCTGACACGACCCATCGTTCCGTTAATTATTGATGACTTGGACGTCCTCAGCTTTGATCCTATCCGCGGCCTTAATACCAATATCAACGAATTAGTGTTACTGGGAGAGGAGCAGAAATCATCTTTACGTGAATTGGGTATAAAAAGTGTGCTAGACCTCTATATTGCCGATACCAACGAAGTCGCCAGCAAACTCAACCTTTCAGAAGTCAGAGTCGCAGAGTACCGTGATAATGCCCTCACCAGTATGCGTCGAGGCAAAACAATTGAACTTGATGATACAGCGTTTGATTTAGAAAAAGGGATGCGGGCGTCAATAGAAGAAGTCCATAATGTGGGCAGAACACGAGGGCGTAAACTCACTAACGCGGGTTATTCTTCAGTCGCTGACATGGCAAATGCACAGCCTGATGTTGTGGCCGAGATCTTGTCGGTATCTCCCAAGACTGCCCAGCAGTTCATTAATGATGCACAAAGCAAGATGCGTAAGTGATGACATTACCTCCCCTGAGTTTAATCATCCCAACTCATAATGAAGGCCATGACGTGCTCGACACCGTCGATTGCATTCTGCGTCACTCTGGCAATCAGCTCATTCAACTTATTGTGGTAGATGATGGCTCAACCGATCATAGCGCTAAAGCACTTAAACAGCTGGCCACTAAAGGTAAAATTGAGCTTCATGTTGGTCATAATCTCGGCGCTATTGGCGCACGCAATAAAGGTGCATCGATGGCCAAAGGTGAGATTATTGGCTTTATTGATGCGCATTGTTATACACCACAAAACTGGCTAGCCCCATTGCTTCAAGTGTTTGTCGAGCACCCCCATATTAGCGCGTTAAGCCCCGTTATTTCTTGTACCAAAAACCTTATGGCCAAAGGTTACGGTGCAACTTGGGTTGATGATGAGTTAGCAATGCATTGGTTAGGTCCAACAAACGATATTACCGATGTGCCTTTTATTGGCGGGGCAGCGACCTTTGTTCGAAAAACAGTTTTCGACCAGTTGAATGGCTTTGACAACGGCATAGTGCAATGGGGTTATGAAGATATAGAGTTAAGCATCCGATTATGGTTATTCGGTTATCAAGT
>CAZVDU010000073.1:0-21084 GCA_964625615.1 uncultured Pseudoalteromonadaceae bacterium
ACTTGCTCTGGCGTTGCGTCAGTGACCACATCAAAATCTTTAGGTTTAAACCCTAACAAAAGATCTCGTACACAGCCGCCAACTAAATACGCTTTGTAGCCGTTATTATTAAGACGATAGAGCACTTTCAGCGCGTTCTCACTCATGTCCTTGCGACTAATACTGTGTTGATCTCGTGTCAACACCGTTGCTTGCATTGGCTTAGTCTGGCGACTTTGCACTTTGCCCAACGCTTTTTTGACCTTATTCAACACACCCGTAATGATGGGAAACGCTCCTGATCGATAACGACCTTTAAAAAATGGCCGCTATAATAATACCAATTGACCTTAATACCAACTTATTCAAGCCAGTACACCACAAAACAGGCCTTAATATGGACTCGTTCACCAAATAATTTCTTTTTTACCGGGAATAAAAGCCAAGTTCCACCTTTCAATAGCCCAACTCAATATATCTTCAACAGAATTGTGTTGAAGATCAGGCTCAGGCGTTAATCCCAAAAAGACAAGCGCTTGATGGAGATTGGCATTGGCTATTTTATTGTCGATTGCAGGGGATTTATTTTGCTTGCTCAACTTCATCCCCGCAGATGACGCAACCACAGGAACATGGCCGTAAATAGGTGCTTCTAAGCCTAATGCAGAAAACAAACAGAGCTGATAGAAAGTTGCTGGCAAAAGATCACATCCTCGGATGATTTCTGTTATTCCCTGCCTCGCATCGTCAACAACAACGGCTAGTTGGTATGCATACAACTGGTCTTTACGCTTGATAACAAAATCTTCATAAGGCGCTATGTCGTTAAACAACACAAGCCCTTGAATCAGATCGTCATACTGCATGAGGGGAGAATCATTACGCAGGCGTATTGAGGTGCCATTAGATGTTAACTGCCGTTCTCTACAGAAACCATCATAATGCCCTCCGCGTGACTTTATTTGTTGTCGAGTGCATTCACAATAGTAGGTTAGCCCTATCGTGCGTAGCTCAGACAAAGTGTTTTCATAATAGGTGCTGTGATGACTTTGATAGGCCACTTCGGCATCCCAATACAATCCATGAGCTTCTAGCGTTTTCAATATATTGTCAGCCGCACCAGGCATTTCTCTTGGCGGATCAATATCTTCAATGCGCACCAGCCATTGACCTTGCTTATGCCTCGCTTGTAGATAACTGGCAACAGCGGTGACCAAAGAACCAAAGTGCAATGGCCCCGAAGGCGATGGTGCGAATCGGCCTCTATAATTCGTTTGCACTAAATGACCTTCAATTTATAGCAGTCCAGCATTTATACCAAATAACAGACATAAAAAAAGCTGCACAAAGCAGCCTTTTCTAATACATTCAAGATTAACCTTGGAGTTGCTTTTCTTTAATTTCTGCTAATGTTTTACAATCAATACACATATCAGCAGTAGGTCTTGCTTCTAGGCGTTTAACACCAATCTCGATGCCACAGGCATCACAAAAACCAAAATCATCGTCTTCGATTCTTTTTAAGGTCTTTTCTATTTTCTTAATAAGCTTTCTTTCACGATCTCGCGCTCTGAGTTCGATACTGAATTCTTCTTCTTGTGCCGCGCGATCAACAGGATCTGGGAAATTGGCAGCTTCATCTTGCATATGATGAACTGTACGATCAACTTCTTCACGCAATTGAGCACGCCAAGTTGAAAGCAACATACGGAAGTGTTCCATCTGTTGTTCGTTCATATATTCTTCGCCGTCTTTCGCCTCGTATGGGCTCAATCCGGCAAGAGCTAATAGCCCTAAGGTTTTATTGTCTTTTCCAGTTGGCATATGCCACTTCTCCTAATACCACGACACAAACTTACGTTGTGAAGGCCGCTATCTATATCAGAAAGCTAATATGTAGGCAATGATAAACCTATCAAAACCATCAAACAAGCATGCTAAATCAATGATTATTTGTCAGGGAGATAGCGTTAATAGTTACTAATACCCGCCTATATTGTGTCTGATGCCAGAATATCAAGTAACTTTTTAAATGTGTCTACTTATTCTTTGATATCTATACATTTTTTTATTTTACGCGATCACAACATAATAGGGGTGAATTAAAGCGTTACCGGCCAATGTGTACCCAAGCTACACAGAAAGTTCAAGACCCATAGCGATCAATGATATGCTCTTTATTTGACTCAGTAAAAAGGGGTTCTATGCGTAATACTGATCTCGTCTTTTCAACTAATCATGTACACAAAGTGGCAGAGGAAATGAAGACTGTTTCCCAAGCTTATGAAGCCCTATTTACTGACTTAGGTGAACAAATACTGAGAGATATTGGCAAATTGGATGCTCAGAGTGAACAAGTAGAGACGACGCTTGAACACATAGAAACAGCGCTCAGTGCATTTGCACAGTATTTTCCAAACAATACTCCTGTTGCATGCCAAAAGGGGTGTGGTCATTGTTGTGTGTTTCCGGTTAAAACACCGATACAATTCATCCCTTTTATTGCACAACACGTGAAAGCAACGCGCAGTAATGACGAAATAGAACAACTAAAAGAAACTATGCATGTCAACATTGAACAGCGACAACCTCCTTTACACCGAGCCACCTGCCCCTTTTTGAATGATGAGAATGCATGTTCTATCTATGAACACCGGCCATTAGCGTGTCGGTTGTTCACGTCACCAAACGTGCAACTTTGTTTAAAATCAGTGGCAGACGGTAGTAACGTCAGTCAACAGCCTATTCGATACCGAATATACGAAGCAGCAACGGTTGCTTTACAAGCAAACTTAAAGAAACAAGACAAGGCTTATGAACAAGTCGACTTTATTCCTGCATTATTAGCAGAACTAAATAACGAGTAGAACCATCTATGTCACATATCCAAATCTCTCTATCCTCAACCAAACCCGATGAGCATTGGGCAGCTTCAAGCCCAGTAACATTCAGTGGTGACAAAGCCACTATTCACCTTTCGGGGAAAGATTGGCAACAGACTCAAACTATAAAAAAAGCAGCTCGCCTTATTGAAACACTGGCCAATGGCACAGTTCAACTAACAGGGGACTGGCGCAAAGACCAACAATGGGATTTTGCGACAAGCTTTGTTAGTCCAAACAAAACGCAAACGATTCATTGGTGTGAGAATGATGACAAAACTACATTAACGCAAAACTTCGAAGCCATGATTTTTACAAGAGATATTGTTAACGCAACTCCGGAAGATATCTCCCCTGAAATTCTAGTGGAGCGCAGTGAAAAATGGCTGTCATCTCTCAGTAATAAGGTAACTAAGACTCGCCAATGGGTAGGTGAAGAACTCAAAGCAGCTGGCTGGACAGGTATTTATAACGTCGGCCGTGGTAGCACACGTCCCCCAGTGCTCGCAGAGTTTGACTACAATCCAACTGATGACGAAAATGCACCTGTTGCCGCAGCTCTTGTCGGCAAAGGTATTACTTTCGACAGCGGTGGCTACAGCATAAAAAGCAGCGAAGGCATGTTAAGCATGAAATGCGACATGGGAGGGGCGGCAACAGTCACAGGTGCCTTAGGTTTAGCCATAATGCAAGGTATGACCCAACGTATAAAACTCTATCTATGCTGTGCTGAAAACTTGATCAGCGGACACGCTTATAAGTTAGGTGATGTCCTTACCTATAAAAATGGTGTCACCGTTGAAGTTGTCAATACTGACGCCGAAGGGCGTTTAGTGCTAGCAGACGGCTTGCTTGCAGCGTCTGAAACCAAAGCGCCGTTAATTTTGGATGCAGCGACACTTACAGGTGCCGCGATGGTTGCAGTAGGTAATGACTACAACGCCATATTCTCACTCGACAAGAACTTAATCAGTCGGACAAGCTGCATCGCGGAAGACGTTAAAGAATCCGTTTGGCCCTTACCTTTAGAAATTTGGCATCAGAACAAGTGCCCTTCAGCTTACGCCGATACGGCAAATAGCAGACCACAAAAAGGTGGTGGTATGGGAGGTGCTTCAAATGCCGCAGGGTTCTTATCGCGATTCGTACCTAATGAAGGGAAAGGGTGGATTCACTTCGACTTAGCTGCAGCATTTAATAGTGGCGCATCAAGTGTGGCACCAGCTGGAGCCACAGCTATGGGTATTAAGACAATAGCTAAACTGATTCAATCAGAGCAATAGTTATTGCATTCCTTAGATGCGGCCAGTGATAGTGCCCATCTAAGGACATGCCTAAAGCACCGACATTAAATACCGCCTAACCGCTCAGCAAATTCTTTATAGCGTTCAACATCACCACGATCAAACAAGGGTTTTCCTTGATCATCTTTATCTTTAGAAACCAATAGGTGTTCTCTTTCAAGACGCTCAACTCTAACGTCTTTAACACCTAGAAACTCTGCAACCTCAGTAACCGACATTAAACTCATCGTGCTATCCTTCTTGAATCAATTATTCATGTTTGTAATAGCTTAATAGTACAACCTTTTCGAAGAAAATTGCCACTCTTGACTAGAGATCGGTGCAAGTTTGATCGCCTAGATTCATTTACTGAACAATAATCGATCACAAACATTGAAAATACATCGACTTTTCTCTACTGTTTATAACAGTTTACAGACCACCATTTATAACTGCACTGCATCATCACAAAAATGCTCCCCTGTTATAGCTACTTAATGAGAATCACACATGCCGTCATCAAGATATAAAGTTGTACTGTTCTTCTTGTATTTATCACTCTTTTCATGGTCAACACTAACGCTGAGCGCTGATGAAAAAGAAGAACTAGCACCTCTAGCATTGCAAGGCTATGACCCTATTAGCTATTTTAGAAGCGATAAAGTCCTCACTGGAAAAAATCAATTTCAAGAAGTTTATAAAGGCAAAAGGTATATCTTTGTCAGCGAAGAAAATCAACAAATGTTCGCAGCACACCCTCAACAATTCTTGCCACAATTTGGAGGGTACTGTGCCCATTCAGCAACCGCACAAAACCCAGTCGCCGGGGACCCTTCTATCTACGTCGTCAACGAAGGTAAATTATTCCTGTTTAGCAGCGAAGAGGCTAAAAGTAACTGGCCTGTTGAAATTAACAATGAACAAGTGAGCTTAGTGCCTCTGGCATTACAAGGGTATGACGTCACAACTTACTTTGGTGAGAATGCTGCAACTAAAGGCAACGACCTCTATCAAGCTGTTTATAATGGTAAGCGCTATATTTTTGTGAGCAAAGAAAACCAGCAAGAATTTGCTAAAAACCCAGAACGCTTTTTACCTCAATTTGGTGGATACTGTTCTCATTCTGTGTCCCAAGGTAAGCCGATCGAAAGTAATCCAGCGATATATATTGTAGAACAAGACAATCTCTTCTTATTCAGCCGCGAAGAAGCGAGAAATGCTTGGACATCGCAACCAGCCGTTACGCGTGCGCAAGCCTATAAAAAGTGGGAGTTTCAAGCAAATAAAAGAAATAACCAAATAGCCGCTAAAAACCGTTGGAAAAAAGAAACTAAAGTTAAGTTGTTTAGTTTTTAATTAGTAGAAGCTTTAGTTCTAAAAAAGTCCTGACAAACTGGATGCAATAAAGCCTATCTCTGATAGGCTAGCGCTTTTTATTGAGTGGGGGAAAGTCATGGATACTTGGTCAGCAGCAGTCATGCTATTTCTTATCATGGATCCGCTCGGTAACTTACCCGTCGTCATGTCAGTATTAAAAAGTCTAGAGCGTAAAAGGCGTTATTTTGTCTTAGCACGAGAATTGCTCATATCGCTGTTTATTATGATGCTCTTTCTATTCAGCGGCCAAGCTGTATTAGATTTTCTCAACGTAAGACAAGAGACCGTTAGTATTTCAGGCGGGATTATATTGCTTATTATCGCTTTACGGATGATTTTCCCCCAACCAGGCGGTGTCGCTGCAATTGAGAAAGACCAAGAACCTTTTATTGTTCCTTTGGCTATTCCAATGATTGCCGGACCTTCATTATTAGCTGCACTGATTTTACTCTCAAACCAAGACCAGAATCGTATTGTTGATTGGTCCCTGGCTGTTTTAGCGGCATGGGGTGCAACAGCGACTATCTTGATGTTCTCAGGCTTCTTAAGCCGTATATTGGGTCAGCGTGGTCTAACTGCAGTTGAAAGATTAATGGGTATGATCCTCGTCATGTTAGCGATTCAAATGTTTATGGATGGCATTAGCGCTTTCCTAAACGCAAAAAATTAAGTTATCAGGAACTATGCAAAATAAACTCAATCTATTCCAACAAGTGAGAGATCTCAAAGGTTGGCAAGCCGCAGCCTATGCTACAACGTTAGCAGAAAGGATGATGCCTAACTATCAACTATTTTGTGAAGCCACACAATTTTCTGATGGTAAACAACTCAGAAACACACTAAACCTCTTATGGGAATGGCTAGCGACCCCAAAAGCATCAATCAACTTTGACGTTCAGGCAGACAAGGTCGAAGAAAATACACCAGATCCATCAGACTTTGATAGTTTCGGTGTCTATCCTGCGCTAGATCTTGCCATGTCTATAACCGCTATCATTTCGCTGATCCAAGATCAGGATCCTCAGGGCGCTGTCGTGGTCAGTAAGCTATCGCAAGGATCTGTAGAAGCTTTTATTGATGCCACTAAAGAAGCCGACCATGAACTGAGCAGCCAAGAAGTTCGACAACATCCTTTGATGCAATGGGAAATCGAATTTCAACAAGAACTGCTGAGCCAGGTCACTGACAAAGCACCCCGAGCAGACAACGTCAAAAAGCTAAAAGCACTTGCCCGTGAAGAAGGTATCAGCAATATCGGTATTGAAATTGATTAGAGTGTATTAAAGGCCGTTTTGATAAAGGCGGTAACAAAGCTGCTTGGTTTTACTTTCTTTAAGCATAGTCCATGAAGAGGGCACTGCATAGTTGGCAGCTCCAAGCTCAACTTCAATATATATAAGCCCATCATCCGCCAACCAATGATTGTCATGAACCCGTTCAATCGTTTTTAGCGCTAAGCCTTTATTAAAGGGCGGATCGACAAAAATAATGTCAAACTTCTCATCACCGTTGAGCTTACTGAGCATTTGCAATGTATCTCCCTGAATCACGCGATAAGAAGTAAGGTCAGCCGCGACGGTTTGTAAATTCTCTTGAATTTGTCGAGCTGCTGACTTGTCCTTTTCATAAAACACACAATAGTTGGCTTGGCGAGACAAAGCCTCAACGCCTAACGAGCCAGAGCCTGCAAAGGCATCTAAACACCGTGTTTGTGTAATATAGGGGGACAGCCAATTAAAAAGTGTCTCTTTGGTTCGGTCAGTTGTTGGTCGGAGTCCATCGCAGTTTAAAACGGGTAATTTACGTCCTCGCCATTGACCGCTAATGACACGAATATGTCCACTTGCCTTCACAGAGTGTTTTACGCCTCGCCTCATTGAATTAGAAAATGCTATTATTGTACGAATTTAGTCAAGTTTAATGATATATGGGCCATAACCCAACGATTTTTCAAGGAATCTAAGACTTTATGTCAAAATTTTTTCGCTGGTTTGATAAAAAAAAGAACAAATCAGATAACAATGAGCAGCCTCAGAACGAACAGGCTGAAAATGAAGTACAGGATCTGGATCAAAATCATCAAGCCGTAGATGAGAGCGACCAACCGCCTTTAACTCAGCCAGAAGAGTTAAATGAAATTCATCAGGATACTGAGGTACCAGCAGTTGTCGAATACACACAACCCACATCAACAAGCGGAAGCGAAGATGAGAGTGAAGCAGTAAAGGCAGTTGATGAGCCGATATCGGAGCCAGAGCCAGAGCCAGAGCCAGAGCCAGAGCCAGAGCCAGAGCCAGAGCCAGAAAAGTCTAACGGTTTTTTCAGTCGATTAAAGCAAAAACTATCTCGAACCAAAACAAATATCGGCAGTGGGTTCGCCAATTTATTTAAGGGCAAAAAGATTGATGATGAGCTCTACGAAGAGCTTGAGACACAACTACTTGTTGCAGATGTTGGCATAGACACCACCCAAAAAATCATCACAAATTTAACAGACAGTGCAAACCGACAATCACTCAAAGACGGCGATGCCCTATACCCGTTGCTTAAACAACAAATGGCTGACCTCTTACAGAATGTCAGTGCGCCACTGGATACAAACATCGATGACGGACCTTTTGTCATTTTAATGGTCGGTGTAAATGGCGTGGGTAAAACCACCACCATTGGTAAATTAGCTAAAAAGCTGCAACAAGATGGCAAAAAAGTCATGCTGGCTGCTGGCGATACATTTAGAGCAGCAGCGGTCGAGCAACTACAAGTCTGGGGAGAGCGTAACGAGATACCCGTTATTGCTCAGGAAACAGGATCTGACAGCGCTTCAGTCATCTTCGACGCCTTGCAATCAGCTAAAGCGAAAAGTGCAGATGTCCTTATCGCAGACACAGCTGGCCGCTTACAAAATAAAGATCACCTTATGGAAGAGCTGAAGAAAGTGGTGCGTGTGATGAAGAAAGTATCACCAAACGCGCCCCATGAAATCATGCTAACCGTGGATGCAGGTACAGGGCAGAATGCTATTAGCCAAACCAAATTGTTTAATGACGCCGTTGGAATAACAGGCATTAATTTAACGAAACTTGACGGCACGGCTAAGGGTGGGGTTATATTTGCACTAGCTGATCAATTTTCTATCCCCATACGCTACATTGGCGTCGGGGAGGGGATTGATGATTTACGTCCATTCGAAAGTAATGAATTTGTTGAAGCCTTGTTTAGCCCAATTCAAGACGATTAGCCATGATTAAATTTGAGCAAGTGAGTAAAACCTACCCTGGTGGCCAGCAAGCACTGCGACAGGTAAGTTTTCACATTGCGAATGGCGAAATGGCTTTCTTAACCGGCCATTCTGGAGCAGGCAAAAGTACATTGCTCAAGCTGATCAGTATTATGGAGCGTCCAACAGTCGGGCGCGTTCTGATCAATAATCATGATTTAAGCAGTATTCAACGGCGCCAAATCCCTTATATTCGTCGCGATATCGGTATGATTTTCCAAAGCCACCAATTGCTGATGGAAAAAACCGTATACGATAATGTTGCTTTACCCCTAATTATTGAAAGCTATACTCGAAAAGAGATTGAAAAGCGTGTGCATGCTGCTCTGGATATGGTTGGGTTGTTAAATAAAGTGAGCAATTATCCTGCAACCTTATCTGGCGGTGAACAGCAAAGGGTAGGTATTGCCAGAGCTGTTGTAAACAAACCTCCCTTATTGCTTGCTGATGAACCGACAGGCAATCTAGATCCTAAGTTATCAATGGATATTATCCGGCTGTTTGAAAACTTCAATCAAGCTGGCGTTGCTGTTTTTATCGCGACTCATGATTTAGGCCTTATTGCACGGATGAAGTACCGTACACTGACACTCAAAAATGGCCAAATGATCACCGATGGGCTAACCGAAGACTGGCAAGGTAACGACTTGTGAGCTTGCTATTCAAGGGCAGAACTAAAAGTGCGACATCCATCCATATCGGTTGGAGTCAACGCTTGGCACAATTTTGGATCAGTCATATACGACAAGCACTTTCCAGTTTGGGAGAAATTTGGCGGGTCCCTCTTGCTTCTCTCATGACAATAGGCGTCCTAGGATTAAGCATCACGTTACCAAGTACACTCTATATTCTGGTCAAAAATACCGAAAAAGTCAGCGCAGGTTGGGAACAAGCAGCAGAAGTGTCATTATTCTTGCAAAAAGGCATTAGTGATAATGAAGTACAAGCCCTGGTAACCAGACTCGAACTCTGGCCTGAGATAGCTGAAATTGAATACACCCCTGCAGATGAAGCCTTGGATGAATTTAAACAAATCTCTGGCTTTGGTGATGCCCTGGCCTATTTAGATGAAAACCCATTGCCTGACGTGTTACTTATTACGCCTACGAGTAAACATGCCGGCCCAACAGCAGCTCAAGCATTATTAAACAAATTACGAAAGCAGCGCGAAGTCGACGTCGGTAAGTTAGATGTTGAATGGTTAGAAAGGTTACATGCCTTCCTTTCTATTGCTCGCGATATTGTAAATATGATTGGATTGCTCCTCTTCCTCGCAGTCATATTAATTGTGGGTAATACAATACGGCTCAACATTTTGAACAAGCGTGACGAAATCCTAGTAATGAAGCTCGTCGGGGCAACAGATGCCTTTATCCAACGACCATTTCTTTACACTGGTTTTTGGTATGGCCTTTTGGGTGGGCTGTTCGCCCTATTTGCTGTCAGTATTTTACTGTGGTGGATGAGCTTTAGTATCAGTGAAACCATGGCTCTCTATCAAAAATCTTTCAACCTCACCGGCATGTCACTCAACGCTTCTATTACCATGTTAACAGTCTCTATAGCGCTTGGTCTTACAGGATCTTTTATCTCGGTAAAACAACATGTGAAAGCGATTGAACCTCAATAGTCGATCGTTAAATATTTAACATAGCCAGCTAAATCGAAGTGTCAGCTATTTAAAAGGATGAAGCATCATTATGGAAAAACTAAGAGAACTCATTTCTATCATCGTCTTTATTGCTTCTATTAGCTTAATAGCCTCATCATTGAACAGCGAATTTGAGTGGCTTTTATTCGTTTTAGGCTTATTTTGTATTGTTACTGCTTATTTCGTCTGGCCCAGTAAGCGGAGAGGTAAGCGAGAGGGCGATAGCATTGTGTTGGATATTATAGAGATAATCATTGAACTTCCTGTCGAGTTTTTTATGGGGTCAATTAGATTTCTGGGGCGCGTCATCAGGGGTATCTTTAGTGCAAAGGGTGATGGTTTTGATATTGATTTATAGCGAGTAGTGCGGCGTTTCCAAAAGTTCATCAAATGGAATTGAGTCGTGCGCAACTAATACCTATAAGCTAGTTATCGAACATTATCTTCTGACCAAGCATAAGGCAGAGGTTTAAGAAGAAGGAGTTTATATTAGAACAAACCCTACACAGCAAAGATCAACTGACCTTAATCTCAATCAAAAAGGTAAACGCATATGTTCGCAGTCATTTTCAAAGCAAAAGTAGGAAATCAAGACAATCAATACACTGATATGGTCAGCGTCATGAGAGATATCGCATTTGAAAAATACAATTGCAAAGACTTTGTTGCAGTTACTGAAGGGGAGCAAGAAATTGCTATATCCTACTGGGAAAGTGAAAACGATATAAAACGCTGGCATGACGATACTAAGCATGCCGTGGCTCAAAAACTCGGAAAGGAAAAATGGTATACATCCTATGTAGTTGAAGTGGTAGAGATAAAACGGAGTTATAGCTTCGAGCAATGATCGAAGAGACTACAGATGCTAATGGTATGGTATATTTATTTTTCGAACATCCCTTATAAAAGCGTAGCTCATAACAATTTAACTAGAGCTAGTTGGTCCGTGACCATTTGTAATCATAGGAATTCTGCAATAAAGCTAATATGACGATTGAACCCGCAAATAAAGAAGATTACCCACGACTAATAGAGATCTGGGAGTCGTCTGTTAGAGCAACGCATGATTTCTTACCTGAAGATGAGATCAACCTACTAAAACCTCTTATTTTGATGCACTACTTTGATGCGGTTGAGCTCTTCTGCGTAAAAGATATGCAAGGCATTATTCAAGGATTTTGTGGCACACATGAAGACAATATAGAGATGCTCTTTGTATCTCCTAGATTAAGAGGCTCCGGCATAGGGACGTTACTAACAAACAATGCCATACAGCATCAGGGAGCAGCCAAAGTCGATGTGAACGAACAAAACCCTCAAGCATTAGGCTTTTATGAGCGAATGGGATTTCAAGTTAAGAGTCGCTCACCACTTGATGGGCAAGGTAAGCCTTACCCTCTGCTACACATGGAACTAGTGTCAAGGCCGTCCTAAAAAAGAGAAAAACGTTAATGAACGTAAGTCAGGCACTAGCTTTTCTTAGGGAAATGGCCTGACACTTCCTGGCGCATGGTATTACCCCAAACGATGGCATCATTGAATAATGAGTGAATAAGGCGTTGATCCATATCGAGCGCTTTCGCAATATTTTTTACACGTATCCAACTAGCGCTTTCTAACGCTTTCACCATACACAAATAGTTCTTCAATGCACCATCTTCGCCACGCAATGCTTCAAGTATCGGTTCACTCAACGGTAATTTATTAAGAACAGCGTGCATATCTTGGTCAAGTAATGCATCTAGTAACGAAAACAGTCCAACTAGGAAACCTTGAGGCGGCTTGTCTCCTATCGCCTTAATTTGTGCCAAAGAGTCGCAGAACTTGGCACGCACTAACGATAAATGAATCAATTCAATGGGCTTATCATCACCAAGATTGGCAAGTACAATCAAAGAAATAAATTTTCTGAGCTCCATCTCCCCCATATAATTTAGAGCATGGCGGAGTGAGGATATTTTCTCTCGTTTATTAACTGTTGGGTTATTGATAAAGCGTAATAGCATGTAAGACAAGCCTACATCACGCTCAATAATCTCGTTAACTTTATCAAAATCAAAGTTCTTCGCTGAAGAAAGCCCCATAAGTTCAACAAGTGCTAACTTGGACGTCGGTAAATTCTTCGTTTTGATCACTTCAGGCCTTGCAAAGAAATAGCCTTGGAAATAGTCGAAACCTAATTCTTTGCAACGATTAAACTGTTCATAAGACTCTACTTTTTCAGCAACCAATTTGATGTTGTCATTCTTTATACTAGGTAAATGCTGTTCTATGGTATCAAAGCTGCATAAATGCAGATCGACCTTTAGCATATCCACGTGGGGCATGAAAACTTTCCAACGAGGATCAAACGTGTGGTCGTCTAACGCCAAGCTGTAGCCTTGATTCTTAATAGAGCTACAAGCTTCGACCATTTGGTCACTAATAGGTACAGTTTCAACCAACTCAATCACAACACGAGATGGATCTAATGTTGTTGGGAAACTATTCAGGATAGTATCGCGATGAAAGTTGATAAAAGAACGTTTGTGGCAAGCGATATCATCAATGCCAAGTGTTAAATAGTTATTCGCTAAAATCTTCGACGTAGCTTCATCGGGTGATATATCTGGAAAGCAATTACTTTTACCATCACGAAAAAGTAGTTCATAAGCATAAACATTTTTGTTTTCATCAAGGATCGGTTGTCTTGCTACGTAAGCAAACATGTTTAGGCTTTCCTCCTAGTCCACGGTGATTAGTGTGAGGTCTTATCGCCTCATTATATATATGCTCAATGCCCATAAAATGAAGAACGCGGCTTCATTGAACATACAATATTATAACTTCTACAACACTTTACCAGTTATCTCTTCAGATACCAATGCGCTCGAAAAGTAAACTATGATGTTTTCACAACGTCGCAGATTAGCAGGTAAGGCTCTGTTGCATAGCATCACTCCAAGCAATAGATTCGCGATAGAAAGTGTGGATTTGATCTCGCGTAACGCCAATTTCTTCTTGGATCTCTGAGATCTTGTCCCAATCTGCTTTTTCAAGGTGCTCAATCAAACTTAGGAAAGGTTTCAATTCTGACTCTTGATCTAACAATGCGCACTTTATTGAGTCTGCAATAGGTACTTTATCTAATAACACTGACATATCTTGATCTAAGATGGCGTCCAGTAATGAGAATAAACCCAATAAAAAACCGGTAGGCGGGTTGCTCTGAATACCACATGCATTACTTACCAGCTCACAGAATTTTGCTCGTAACAGGCAAAATAAAATAAGGTCAGCAGGTTTATCATCATTCATTTTTGCTAATGCAAGTAACGCGACAAACTTTTTAATCTCAACCTCGCCCATATAATTCAGTGCATGCCTGAGCGAAGTTACATTAAACCGCTTGTTATTCAGTGGGTTATTAATAAAGCGCAGCAGCATATAGCTTAAGCTGACATCGCGCTCGATTATCTGATTAATCTCATCAAAATCAAAGCCAGCAGCACTACTCACAGCTATCAAAGAGATAAGATTAGCTTTAGATGATGGGATATTCCTAGACTTGACTACTTCAGGGCGAGCGAAAAAGTACCCTTGATAATAGTCAAACCCTAACGCTTTATATTGCTCAAATTCATTGTTAGTTTCTACTTTCTCCGCAAGCAGTTTAATCTTCATATCTTTCAGCTTGGCTACATTATCAATTGATTGCTGATAACTACATAGTTGGATATCAATTTTAACAATATTAACCAAAGGCAAAAAGGCATCCCATTTAGGATCAAAGTCATAATCATCTAAAGCCAGGGTATAACCTAAATCTGTTAAATGCTTACAGGCTTTCAATAACTCTTTACTAATTTCGACTGTTTCAACTATTTCAATGACAACGCTTGTCGGCTCCAATGATGTAGGAAAACGGTACAATAAAGTTTCTTCATGAAAGTTAATAAATGAAACTTTCCCTCCTGTAATATTGTCTAGACCTACGTTCAGGTGATTGTTCGTTAGTAATTTAGATGTTGCCTCGTCAGGCGCGATATCTGGAAACGAGTTGCTAATGCCATCACGAAAAAGTAATTCATACGCATACAGACACTTTTTATTGTCGAGAATCGCTTGCCGCGCAACATAAGAAAACATTAACCGGTCCTTAATTTACAGAAGATGGTGTCTGACAACCATTGACTCTGGAGTGCCATGTTTATAAGATATAGTCTATAACTCAGTCGAGCGCATTATTGATTAATAATGCAATAATGTTGCTTACAAAAAACTGGCGTTATTAAACGAGTGGATCGTGCAATTTAATTGGCGATCTTAACTATGCGGTGCTAGACTTCTGGGCCGCGAAAATAGGAAGAAAATAATGAATGCAAACATGCAATCAATGGCTTTAAGCCTTTCCCATAGCGGTAGCATTGAGTCTTACATCCAAGTAGTAAGTACTATTAAGATGTTATCGGCAGAAGAAGAACACGAACTTGCTGAACGTCTGTTCAATGACGGTGATATTGAAGCCGCCAGAAAGCTCATTATGTCGCACCTCCGTTTCGTTGTTCATATCGCAAAATCATATTCAGGTTATGGCCTCCCTCAAGCAGACCTTGTACAAGAAGGCAACATCGGCTTAATGAAAGCCGTTAGACGTTTTGACCCTTCTGTAGGTGTTCGCTTGGTGTCTTTTGCAGTCCATTGGATTAAAGCAGAAATTCATGAGTTTGTTTTACGCAATTGGCGCATCGTAAAGGTTGCAACAACCAAAGCACAACGTAAGCTTTTCTTTAACCTACGCAAATCTAAAAAGCGCTTGGGTTGGTTTACGCATGAAGAAGTCCAAAAAGTAGCTGATGAATTAGGCGTTAACACAAAAGAAGTTCTGCAAATGGAAGCTCGCATGAGCAGCCAAGATCAAGCTTTCGACTTGACGGCAGATGACGATGAAAGTGGTAGCTTCGCCCCGGTACAGTTTTTAGAAGACAAAACGGCAAATGTTGAAGCCGATGTTATTGATCAAGATTGGGACAGTAATGCCAACCAACGACTGTATTCTGCCATTAAGACATTAGATGAACGCAGTAAACATATTATTCATAGCCGCTGGCTAGCCGATGATAAAACAACATTGCAAGATTTAGCTGACAAATATAATGTTTCAGCGGAGCGTGTACGCCAAATTGAAAAAAATGCGATGAAGAAAATTCAAGCTTTAATTGCTGCTTGAGTAACATCGGTTATAGCAAATTCAACTATGAATGAGAAAAGGCGCATACAGTGCCTTTTTTATTGCCTGATGAATTATCTCAAGTTTCAGATAATACCAAGAGAAAAAATTAACTCACCTAAGCTCCTTCTTCTCTTAATGGAAGCACCCAATAAATTCCCTTAAACTCAGCCACGGCTTTATCGTCACTCATAATATCAACTTGCAGTTTAACTTGGCATTTCTTACCTTTATCAAGCACTGAAAATTTAGCTGACACAGTTTCAATATTGCAAACAGCTCTAGGCGTTAGGGTGAGTGGTTTATGATAATGGATATTTCCATCACCTAAAACAATATCTCCTCTTCTCCCCAGCTGCTTGAGTTGCAAAAATATCATTCCCCAGCCTGTCAGTGTTGCCAAAGAAAAAATACTGCCAGCAAACATGGTACCGTGCAGGTTAATATTTTTATTCAAGGAAGCTCGTGTTTCTAATGTACGACCAGAGTATTGGAATAGCTTTATCCCCATTTGTTCGGTTATCGGGATCGTCTCATACCAGGTTCTTTGTAACTCATCACACCAGGCAGGATGCAACATGATGGCGTTCAACTCTGTCAATCGCTTAATCATTTGCTGACGATTTAGCACACCCAACTCAACCGTAGGATTACCTTCAACTTCATAGCCACAGCTTTCGAAGAACGGGATAGACGTATCGCGGCTGTTAGTGACAATTCGTTGAACACCATTTTCTCGAGCGACAGCCTCAAGAGAGGAAACAATGAGCTTCCCCACACCTTTTCCACGTAGCTCGTTTGACACTGCTATGTGTTTCACCTGTGCCTCTTCTGGTGTATTGAAGTGCAATCGACCTATAGCAATCACTTCACCTTTCTGATTGCGCACAAATCGGTGCTCTGCAACGCTTTCGTATTCATCCCGCTCAGAACCTTTGGGGAAATTAAATGGCTTACCAAGCATTTGCCACCTAAAATCGAAATAGGTTTCAAGTTCTAATTCTGACTTAGGTGTTTCTACTCTATACATTCAATCAAGTCTCTTTTAGCGGCTCTCTAACCATTGCTTTTTTTCTAAAGGATAGGGATTATATCAAATCTGTGAAATAGTAGAGCCTACATTCTGTTAAACCTAAAACAAGCATTGCAAAATGCTGAGCTGCAGTATTTTAATCAAACTGAGCATGGCAAAATCGAAGTCTATCAAAATCAACGGTATCGTTGGCTATGCCTCAACGGCACTCTTCAGACAATGATGGATTGTACAAAGCCAGAACGATTGGTTTTACCGCACTTACATGCACTCGCCATAGCATTCTACTTTAAACCATCAGCTTCTCTGATTATTGAATTGGGGTTGGGTGGAGGTGCTCTACCACGTCATATAAAAAAACACTTTCCCCATACCGAATTGCTCAGTGCAGAAATAGAGCCCGCCATTATTGATTGCTTTAAGCGCTTCTTTATTGGCAATATTCAATCAGAAAAACACACTATTGAGCAAGCAGATGCCTGTCAGTTTATGCAAACCAAACGTCAAAGTGACATTTTATTTATTGACCTCTTTGGTGAAAATGCAGCCCCACCATTTCTTAATCGTGAAGCTTTTTATGCCGACTGCTTCTCTAATCTAAAAGATGATGGTCTGCTCGTCCTCAATTTACTCCCCAACCATCCCTTTCAACCTGAACAACTTAAACGTATGCTAGGTGAGTTATCTGGGCAAAAAACACTGATTTTAAGCATTCCCGGTTACAAGAATCGGATTGTTTTTGCATCAAAACAAGCGATTCCGCCACTACGTTACAATGACAACATCAATGAATTTGCCAAAGAACATCACATAGATTTACTCAGTTTCATACAGATGAATTAGTTGCTATCAATGCATCAAACTTCGAGCCAAAAAGTCACGGGGCCATCGTTACAGCTAGTCACTTGCATATCAGCACCAAACTTTCCGGTTTCTACGTCAATACCCTGTTGCTGAGCTAAACGAATAAAGTCCTCGTAAAGTACTTTACTCATTGTCGGTTCCCCTGCATTTGAAAACCCTGGCCGGTTACCTTTTTTAGTATCTGCAGCTAACGTAAACTGAGAAACAACCAACAACTTTCCCTCGACCTGTTTTATATTGAGATTCATTTTTCCATTCTCATCTGAGAAGATGCGGCAATTAATGACTTTAGCGACCAGTTTCTCGACCTGCTCGCGAGCATCATTCTTCTGAACACCTAGCAAGAGCAAAATACCCTGTTCAATTTGCCCGACAACTTGTTCCTCAATTTCTACCTTAGCATTTGATACACGCTGTATAAGCCCAATCATTGTGACTCCGTCTCCTTTCAACAACATAATTTAACATGATTGCTGTTTGACCAATTTTCGATTAACGTAATTAGAGGTAATCATATCAAAATAATAATTTTAAAGAGGAAAGTTATATGTCTGGACAAGGTTCTGGAGGCAACGTACTTGCCGCAATTTGTAGCCTATTTATCGCAGGCTTAGGTCAGCTGGTTCAAGGCCGCGTGATGAAAGCGCTAATGTTCGCTGTCGTTGTTTATGTAAGCTACGCTCTCTGGTTTACGTTCGTACTGCCCATTATTGGTGGCATATTCCATTTATGGGCTATTTATGATGCCGCAACCTATAAAGGTTCTGACTGATGAAAAAAATACCAATTATCGCCTTTGTTATAATGTTGACGGCATGTCAGAGTGCCTACTACGCTGCATGGGAAAAAGTGGGGGTTGAGAAAAGAGATATCTTAGTTGACCGTGTTGAAGAAGCTGCAGAAGCACAGGAGGATGCTCAGGAGCAATTTACTTCAGCTCTAGAGCAGTTCAGTGAGTTAATCTCTTTTGATGGTGGCGAGCTACAGTCAGTTTACGACGAGTTGAGTGATCAATATGAAGCCAGTAATGAGTCAGCCGCACGAGTCACCGCTCGAATAGATAGCGTAGAGTCTGTCGCCGAAGCACTATTCGATGAATGGCAGGACGAACTCGGACAATACTCAAATGAAACGTTAAGGCGCGAAAGTGATAGGAAACTGAAAGAAACACAGCGGCGTTACAACAGCCTTTTGAAGAGTATGCGTAAAGCTGAGTCGAAAATGGCTCCTGTGTTGTCTGCACTGAAAGACAACGTGCTCTACTTAAAGCATAACCTCAATGCGAATGCTATCGGCGCTTTGCAAGGAGAGTTTGGCAATATTAAGCGGGAAATAAATCAACTTGTTAAGGAAATGAACACAGCCATCGAACAATCCAATGATTTTATTGCGAGTTTAAAAACTTAAGCACTCTTTTCGATTAAATCTTATGTAAAAGAAAAGGCTCATTAAGAGCCTTTTTTTTCATTTTATAAATATCGAAGAGTAACCTAAGGTTTACCCGTCGTATTCTTTAAATACTTGAAGAAGTCACTATCAGGTTCAACAATGAGTAAGTCTTGCTTGCTATTAAAGCTTGCTCTATATGCATCCATACTTCTTAAGAAGCTAAAGAACTCAGCATCTTTAGTATAAGTATCAGCATAAATTTTAGCAGCACCTGCATCACCTTCACCGCGTAATTTACGTGCATTACGCTCTGCGTCTGCCAACATAATGGTTACACGCGCGTCTACGTCGGCGCGAATAACATCAGCTTTCTCTCTACCTTCAGAACGATGTTCTCTTGCAACAGCTTCACGCTCAGCGCGCATACGTTGATAAATAGAACTACTAACCTCAGTCGGTAAGTTAATCTGCTTAACGCGCACATCAACGACTAATATGCCTAATTCATCCGAGCTTTCTGATGCTTGTGCTAATGCTTGGTCCATAATCTCTGAACGTTCGCCTGACACGATTTCAGAAATGGTTCTTGTACCAAACTCACTACGCAAACCGTTATTTACTTTCTGCTTAAGTAACGATTCAGCTAACGCTCTATTACCACCGCTTGTTGCTAAGTAAAACGCTGCAAAATCATTAATGCGCCACTTCACATAAGAATCAACAATCAGGTCTTTCTTTTCAGATGTCACAAATCGACCTGGACGGTCATCCAAGGTTTGGACTCGTGCATCAAGTCTTTTCACTTTATCGACAAGGGGCCATTTAAGATGCAAGCCAGGTTCATACACTTTCGTATCACCTGAACTCTCTTTCTGCACTTTACCAAACTGAATAACAATCGCTTTGTTACCTTCGTTGACAACAAATACCGATCCAAAACCAAGTATTACAAATATAACTAAAATAAAAATAGAAAAATTTTTCATGACTTAGTTTCTCCCCGGACGTAAGTTACTGCGCGTCGACGGGCGACTATTTGAACTCTGATCCACTGCTCCAGAGTTATTCCTTAATCCTTCAATTGTACTCCGACTCCTCGTCGTGGACTGTCCACTAGCTTGCTGCTGTAACAACTTATCAAGTGGCAAATACATCATGTTGTTACCGCCTTCACCGGTATCAACGACAATTTTGGTACTGCTACTGTATACATCTTCTAATGTTTCAAGATAAATACGTTGGCGTGTCACTTCAGGCGCTGCCGTATACTGTGGCAATAACTCTTCAAATCGAGCGACTTCACCTTGCGCTTCCAAAACAGAGCGCTGTTTATAAGCTTCAGCTTCTTCTGCCATACGATTGACTTGACCACGGGCACGAGGTTCGATTTCACGTGCGTAGGCTTCTGCTTCACGAATAAAACGCTGTTCATCTTCTTGGGCTGATATCGCATCATCAAATGCATCTTTAACCTGTTCTGGTGGACGAGCATCTTTAAAGTTTAAATCAACCACTTCGATACCCATGTCATAAGGTTCAATAATGCTTTCCAGTTCTTGCCAGACTAATTGACGGGTCACTTCACGACCACTGGTAAGTACGTCATCCATCTGTGAGTGACCGACAACATAACGGATAGCGCTATCCATTGCTTGACGTAAACTTTCGTCAGGGTTAGTCACTGAGAATCTGTATTTGTAAGGTTCAAAAACTTTATACTGCACTTCCATTTCAACGCGAACAACATTTTCGTCTTCTGTCAGCATTGAGCCTGATGCAGGTAAGGTGTTAATAGTTTGAATATCAGTAGGGATAACCGTATCAACAAAGGTTGGTTTCCACTGAAGGCCAGGGTCAACGGTATGGCTATATTGACCAAAACGAAGGACAACACCTCGTTCCGCTTCATTGATTGTATAGAAGCCACTGATGGCCCATACAGCAACGGCAATACCGACAATTAGCGAGATACCCATCCCACTGAGACCACCGCCTCCGTTAGATGAGGAGCCGGGCTTTTTACCACCTGATAAAAAACCTAACTTCGAAAATAGGTTTTTAAAAATATCATCAAGATCTGGTGGTCCTTGATCGCGACCCCCTTTATTTTTCCAGGGATCATTATTATTACCACCGGGCT
>CAZVDU010000074.1:0-21018 GCA_964625615.1 uncultured Pseudoalteromonadaceae bacterium
ATGCTAAAGGTTAAGTCATCACCATCAGGATCACTGGCGGTAGGAATAAAGTTATAGGTTTCATCTTCATTCACCCTAGTATCAGGGTTGCCGCTAATCAGTGGTCCATCATTAGTGCTAACAACTTCAATACTAAAAGCACTGAGGCTCGCACTCAAGGCACCGTCACTGACGCTAATCACAATACCGCTAGTAGTACCAATGTCATTTGCACCTGGCGTACCCGTTAACTGTCCTGTAGCAGAATTAAAGTTGGCCCATGATGGCGCATTTTGTATCGTAAAGGTTAAGGTATCATTATCCGCATCACTCGCCGTTGGCGCAAAATTAAAGACTTCGCCTTGAAGCACACTAGTCGGAGGTATACCACTAATGACCGGCGCATCATTCACGTTCACCACAGTAATACTGAATGCGGGTAAACTGGCTGATGCAAGACCATCACTGACAGAGATCACGATTCCACTGGTTACGCCTATATCACTTGCAGTAGGCGTACCACTAAGTTGGCCCGACACAGCACTAAAGCTAGCCCAAGAGGGGGCATTCTGAATACTGAAAGTTAGAGGGTTATTATCAACATCGGAAGCCGTCGGCGTAAAGCTGAATAAAGCCCCTTCGTTAACACTCGTTGCAGGCGTGCCACTAATAGCAGGTGCAACATTGGTTGAATTCACCGTAATTGAAAAAGCTGGCAAGCTTGCACTTAACAAACCATCATTGACTGAAATAACAATATTATTTGTTGTGCCAACATCGTTAGCACCAGGCGTACCGGTCAAAGCACCGGTTGTGGTATTGATACTGGCCCAAGCAGGGTTTCCACTAACGCTAAATGTTAAGCTATCACCATCAACATCATTGGCAGTTGGCGTAAAACTAAAAGCGACATCTTGATTAAGGCTGGTTGTAGGCGTGCCGCTAATCGTCGGAACATCATTGACGGCAGTGATGGTTATAGCTTCAGAAAGTGACGTACCTTCTCCTGGGTTAACATTGCTTTCCGACGCCCCGATAGTCAGGGTAGCTGCAACAGTATCGTTGAGATCAGGTTGATACTCAAAACGAGTCCCATCAAGGAAAGTATTAAGATTAGCAATCGACCCGGTCAACGTAATGCGTTGACTGCCACTACTGCCATTCGAGTCAGCGATGGTGACACCACCCTGTATTCCATCACCGTCAAGAGCAATCAAATTGCCTCGATCCACGCCAAAGAATAATGTGACATCATCACCGTCAGCATCCTGTACTTCGACATCATTTGTCGCGATCGCTGTGCGCGTATCTTCAGTTATAGTGAATGGGCCAAAGCTACTCGGACTCTCCACAACATTCGGAATAATATTAATATTCGCCGTCAGAACCACTAAATCACTTGTATTAGGATCGTTATCCGTTACTTCAATATTAACTGCTTCAGTGGCGTTAGACGCTGTGTAACTCGCCGTAATATCAGGGAAGAAAGCCTCCGTTGAACTTCCAGAGGAACTTGTCGCAATAGTAACTGTGGCCGAATTTACATCCAAATCACCGTTAATACTCAGAGCTGTAGTTACGCCATTAACTACACCTTGCCGTATAGTAACCTGGGCGTTGTAATCATCGTCTCGAACATTATTAACATCCACCCCAAAAATACCTAAATCAGGGAAATCGGCGACTGTTAACGCTGTAAATGCATTGTTGGCGGGATTCTGTGTGTTATTGACTGTAATAGGCCCAATAGAAGGCTCTGTCAGCTCACGCGCAACCAATTGAGTTGCAACTACATCTGCGGTTAATGCAGCAGCAGCATCCGTAAGCTGCCCGTTAGTCGCTGTATCCTGAGCAGTCAACGTAAACGCTTGGTTGTCTTCTGTAGCGATATAAGTCAAACCACTAAACGTTGCTACGCCACTGGCGGCTACCGCCGTGTTATTGGTGATGCTTCCAGCGCTGGCCTCGCTTAACGTTATCGTTTCCGCAAAGTCCGTATCCGTATTACCCGCTGCATCTTGAGCCGTTACAACGGGCTGCGTAGTAAAAGCCGTACCAGAAACGACACCGTCGGGATTAGTTGTAAAGACCAAGCGCGTAGCGGCAACGCTGACTTCGCTACCAGCACCATTGGTTACAGCAACTGCGTTAGCAGCATTGGTTGACCCCGTACCCAGTGTATAATCATTGACATCCGTCGACAGCACTAAAACCTGCCCTTCAGTTACTGAAGGGTTAGCACTAAATGCAACATTTAGCGTATAGGTTTCACTCGTACCATCGGCAACAGTAATGGTTTGTGTATTAAAGGTCACCACACCGGAGCCAGCGTTAAAGTTACCAACCTGAGTTCCGTCTGGACCCGTCAAACTATACAATAGAGCGCTGGCGTCCAGGGTTGACGTGGATGTATCAATCGTTATCGCGTCAACAATAAAGTCTCGTGTATCTGAAGTACCTCCATCGGTAATGGTGAAGTCGAAAACGGCCACCGAATTAGCAGATCCTACTGCGGTTGTCGGTATGCCGATGGGTTCATTAACCGTTGCTGATACCACGACCGTACCATCACTATCAAAAACACCCGCGGTAATCTGGCTGCTATTCATCGATGCCACACCGCCAGCTGAGGCATTTAGGTTGAAGGTTTCATCTCCACCAATGCCAGCAGCAGTATAAGTTAAATTCAGATTATTAAAGTTTACCTCTCCAGATAACGGAAACAATGTGACCGTGGCACTGCTTCCATCTGTATCACCGGTTGCACTCATCGTTGCAGTACCCGCACCATTAACCTCTGCAAGTGTTACAGCACCACTAAAGCCGGTATCAAGCAATCCGTCGGCATCTTGAGCCTGTACGACGGGATCAGTCGTTAAATCCAAAGCAACATTACTTTCAACCGACAGAGGGGCTGGCTGTGTCGTATATACCAGCTGAGTGGCGACAACATCTGATGTCACAGCGTTTGCATTTATCGTGGGTAAATCTGAGCCAACACCATCACTGTCGTTGGCAGTCAATGTAAAAGATTGCTGATCGGCTGTTGCTGTGTAAGTAAGGTTTGAGAAGGTGGCAACGCCACCTACTGCGCTCACCGAGCCATTAGTCAGAGAGCCTGCACTGGCTTCGCTTAGCGTTATGGTTTCAGTAAAGTCTGCATCAGTATTACCTACAGCATCTTGTGCTGTAACAACAGGCTGAGTCGTTAGAGCTATCCCAGACACTGAGCCGGTTGGTTGCGTGGTAAAAGCTAATTGCGTTGCATCGACATCAATGGCTAAACCTGCACCATTTGTAACAGCACTGGTGGTGCCGAATTGCGTACTTCCTGAACCTAAAGTTACATCAGTGTCACCGTCAATAGACAGAATAAATGTCTGATCTTCCGTTAACCCTGTGTTGTCATTAAAAAAAGCATTGATGCTATAGGTTTCGCTTGCACCATCAGCGATAGAAAGTGTCAAGCCTGTAAAGGTTATTGTATCTGAACCGATATTATAAACACCTGATACATTGCCTGCATCAGGCCCATTTAAGCGCCAGGTTACATTGCTACGTATAGTATCATTGGTTGTGCCCGACACATTTACTGTAATAGCTGTTGCGACGAGTGCCGCACCGTCAGCTGTACCTCCATCGCTAATAGTAAAGTCAAGCACGTCAACCGCTTCACCGACTGTATCAACCGTCGTCGCAATAGTTACAGCTTCCGCACCTGCACCGGCAACTAGATTGCCGTCTGTATCTGCAACAAATTCAATCAAGGTGGCAGTCGCAGTTTGTGCGATTGCTTCAACAGCATTACTGGTTGAGATAGCATTTAAATCAACAATGATAGTCTCGTTATTGTCTACTGTTGGTGAATCGTCAACACCTGTTACCGTAAAGGTAGAGCTGCTATTGCCAGTCGTAATCGTTAAATCGTTAGAGCCGCCAAGACCTGACACTGTGTAATCTGTGGTGATTGTCGCTGTACCGCTAAAAGAAAAGGTTGCTGTGACATTTTCAACGGCAGTAAAAGCACCGCCGCTACCACTTTGTAGTGCAAATGTGTAGGTCGCAATGCCGCCATCCTCATCTATCGAGCTAGGGTTAACCGATAACACCGCGTTGGGCTGGCTAGCGAAGTTGTAAGTGATATCCTCGTTGATACCGGCAAAACTGTTGCCCGCTATATCATCAATGGCTGTCTCCGCAATCTGCACCGAATATACAAAGCCAGCGCTTAGATTGCTGCCCGGATTGATAGTTAAGGTTCCACTGGAAATACTTGCTGTACCACCGCCACTGCCTGCACCACTGGCACCGGCGTTGAAGGTTTCAACAGTAGTATTAGTTGTTACATTACGCAACGTAATATTGCCCGTACCAAAGGCAATATTTTCCGAGAAAACCATTTGCAGATTACTACCTAAAGCAACCGAAGTCGCATTGTCGGCCGGTGACGAGCCTGCTGCATTAAAGGTAGGGTCTGTAGTGTCTGGAGCGGTGACATTTGAAATATTTAACTGATTTAAAGACCCGATAAAACCGGTTCTACCAGGATTATTTCCGTCCGACGTGAAGGTTAGTGTTAGGCTGGTAATATCATTAAGAGAAGGAAAGGAAACTGTTTCAAAACCTGTACCGCTGTTTAAAGCAACGGGAGCACCACCGGCGCTGGAGGTTAGGTTAAAGTTAACATTGGGATCACCTGCAAAATAGAATGATGATATGTCAAAAGTAGAGCCATTTGCTGTTGATATACTTAACGCGGTTTCATAGGTGGGGCCAGCAGCAGCACCTAAATTTAAGTAACCTCCAGCGAGCTGAGTACTGACATCAGCACCATCAAAGACAAATACCTGACCACCCGTATTGTATGAAGCGTCAATAGAAGCTGAGCCATTGTATGCGCCAGCGTTACTAACCGTACCTCCCCCTGTCGTAATTTGTAAAACATCTGAGAAATCTTTTAATGCTAATTCAGAAAAAGGTTGTTCGGCTTCTATGTCTCCTTTTTTTATTTCTAAATCCCAATCCCCGTCATTCGATAAGTTACCCGTTATATCGTTAGAAGCAGCAATATCTAAATGTGTATTATTCTGTATAAGCGTTAAAAACTCGTCGCCATCTTCACCTTTAGCCAAATCACAGCCATACAGAAGCAGATCAGCGCCAGGTTTAAGTGCGCTATTAAGCTTAGAAAATAACCGCTTATCTTGTTTAAGCACCTCTTCATCGACAAACTGGTTACCGAGCTGCATCACACCATCAGTTGCATGGGAAATGATATGCAATGCATCTAACGCTTCGTAATCTGCTAATATGCGCTTTAACTGCAACAGACCATCTAGCGATCCATCCAGTTCTAAAACATCGACGCCGGGTTTAACTTGTTGGTAGAAAAGATGCTTATCTGGCACAGCACTATCAATTATTACTAGTTCTTTAGTAATTTGCTGTTGGACAATATGAATATCATTTTCATCAACTTGTATCTCTGCGATATCAGATGCTATATAAGCAGTTGATTTAGTTGTCGAAAATATTGAACTAGTAACCGCTTTATTTCTGGATTGATAGCTAGAATAACTGCCCTGAGACGCAGCCCCATATCCCGCGATCGGTAGGAAAGCCGCTACAATATTACCAATAATAGTCTTATTCATCTTTTTGTATCCATTACTCCGATTTACACAAAAACAGTGAGTCTATCGGTGAGAGTGAGAATCGGATTCCGAAGTTTTTGGGATAATAATGCTAGCATTAGTGCCCGTGTTATCGTGCCAAAAAGCCATATCACTATACTTCTTAAAAAGATCTGGCGGCAGTACAGTTCTTCTAGGCGTAAACGCAACCTGTTTTTTAACGGTATGTAACCCTTTGACTCCTAGCTTAAGGTCAAACTCGCTCTCCGCATAATCCACATGATTAAAATCATGTTTAAAGCCAGGTAAACCTATAAACTCATACAATAAATTAATCGTACGTTTTGGGTATTGGGTTAATATATCATAGTCAATTATCAAAAGATGTTTAGAAAATTCTCCATAATAAGCTTCTTTAAGTGCTGTCCAAGCGCTACCAACTGTTCCAACAGCCAGCATTAAGGATTCACAACGGCTGTATACAGTCATGCGGTTTGCAGGATTAAACATCCGGCTATAATCAAAAGGGTTTTGCCGATAAATTCGTTCAAAGCTATCCATAACCCAAGCGGGGTTACGAACACAGCAAACAACCTTTATATCATCAAAGAGCTCGACCAATTGATGCAGCCGAGCTGTCCATAAGCGGTTAGTATCAAAAATTAATGCTTTGTCTTGATGCTCTTGATAATAAGAAGAAAAAATAGCATTCGTTAACGATTTACGCTTTGTTTCATCAAAGAATGTATAAAATTCACTACCAGCACCTATCTGTTCCAAACAGCTATTGATAAGTGCTGCAACCGGGCTGGAAATAGCAGCATGATAATTGGGGTTTTGCCGCAGAATACCGGCAAGTAACGTTGAACCGGAACGTGGTAATCCTGAGATAAAATGATAATGCTGAGGCATGGATCGCTGAGCCACTGTTTTTTATACTCAATAATATACTGCCCAACTCATCAAAACACTACTAAAAAACAGCTGGTTATATAAAACCAGTAAGCCTTAGGTAACCTTACTTTTCATGTCAAATATATTTTTATTCGTCTGGAGTCACTAAGGGTAGGCGAATTACGCCTAATTTTTATGGTTAAAATATATCTGAAATGGTGAACGCCTAATTCCAAATGCAGTTTCAAACGTAAGCAGTTCCTTAAATATTTGCCCCGCAATATCGGAACCCAAAGTCTTGGGTTCTACGTTATCTAACTGGGGAAGGAAGACTTAACCCTAATTTTGCATATAGAAAAAGCATGTGCAGGCCCTGTTTAAGCATGCTTAAAGCAAACAAATTGCCTTAAACTCATTACCGCAACGAAAGGTCATGCTAATCAGATGTCTGAGAAGCTTTTCCCTGAGCTTGCTAATTCAGTCAACAAATTAGCAGGTTTCCACCACTCTTTACCACTCTCGTCATAGTATTCTTGCAGTGTTTTCACGACGTTATCCAAGCCAATCATATCTGCATAAAACATAGGACCACCTTTGTAGCGAGGAAATCCGTACCCATTTAACCATATAACATCTATATCACTAGACCTATGGGCTATATTCTCTTCGAGTATTCGGGCACCTTCGTTAATCAAAGCTAATATAAGCCTGGATTCAATTTCTTCAGCTGTAATTTCACGCCTTTTAATACCTAAGTTTGCAGACTCTTGTTCGAAGATAGTAATAACGCTTTGATCGGTTGCTTTTGCACCTTTTTCGTCATACTGATAGAACCCTGCTTTGGTTTTCTGACCCAGCCTCCCGGCTTCAACCATCAAATTTGCCGCAGCAAAGTATGCTGGATCTTTTGGTAGGTTAGGGTTTTCCTTACGCGCTTTATACGCAATATCGATACCCGACATATCGTTAACTGCAAGCGGTCCCATAGCCATACCCCAGTTGAACATGGCCGTGTCAATTTGTTCTGGCGAGGCACCTTCAAGTAATAACATATTGGCTTCTCTTCCATAACACGAATACATGCGATTACCGACAAACCCGTAACAAACACCGACTAAGACAGAGATTTTGCCAATCTGTTTGCCAAGGCGCATTACTTTGTCAACAGACATATCGTCGGTTTGCGATGCACGTACCACCTCCAGCAATTTCATGATATTCGCAGGACTAAAGAAGTGCATACCAAGCACTTTTTGCGGTCGCGATGTACTAGCAGCAATTTCTTCGATATCAAGGTAGGAAGTGTTAGTCGCCAAAATAGTGCCTGGTTTACATACCGTATCCAATTTAACAAAAATATCTTTTTTGACTTCCATGCTTTCAAAGGCAGCTTCAACAACCAAATCAACATCAGATAGCTGCTGATAGTCGCACGTACCTGATATCAACGATAAGCGGCTATCCATTTGCTGTTGATTAATGCGCTTTCTTTCCACCATCTGAGCATAACGTTTCTTTATACCATCCAGGCCTCTATTTAAATACTCATCAGAGGTTTCAACTAGCACTATCGGGAAACCTGCATTAGCAAAGCACATAGCGATCCCACCGCCCATAGTACCTGCTCCGATCACTGCTACACTTTTTATTTTGTCAGTGTTAGACGGTGAACCTTGACGGCCTTTATATTTTGACGCTGCTTTTTCTGCAAAAAAAGCGTGGCGCAATGAGGCCGATTGCGAAGATTCGCGGCAAGATAAAAAATACTCTCGCTCTCGTTTCACGCCATCAGCAAAAGGTAAGTTAATGGCATTTTCGATAGAGTCTATAGCTTTTTGTGGTGCTTGCTGACCTCGAGCTCGTTTCGCGAGCTTTTTACGCCAGGTTTGAAAAGTGTCTGTGCTATCCGCGGCTTTTACCGTTAGCTCAGGGATACTTATTAAAGGCTTGTCTTGTGCCAGAACATTTTTGGCGAACAAAATAGCATTATCAATCAATTCATCTTCAACAATTTGATCAATCGTGCCCTGACTTTCCAACACGCTAACATCAACGTGTTTTCCAGAGGTGATCATGTCCAAGGCTGTTTCTAAATAACATACCCTTGGCAGTAATTGAGTACCACCTGCACCCGGGATTAAGCCTAAATTAACCTCTGGCAACCCAACTTTTGTTCCTTTGAGAGCCACTCGATAATGACAAGACAACGCGGTCTCAAACCCACCCCCAAGTACAGTACCAAACAAAGCAGCAATAATTGGTTTAGGACTATTTTGCAAGCTATTCAGTACATCAGGTAAATGAGGTTCAAGCGGCTTAGCACCAAACTCCGATATGTCGGCGCCAGCAATGAAAGTTTTACCTTCACAGGTGATCACTATGGCTTCCACGGCTTCGTCGCTTATCGCTTTCTCGATATTGTCCCTTATCCCTTGTCTAACAGACTGTGATAAAGCATTGACGGGAGGATTACTAATAGATAGCACGGCAATATTTGCATGCAACGCCATAGAAACTGTCGATGAAGTCATGATGAGAAACTCTTTTTTGGAATATTTAACTTAGATTTGTGAGTATTCACTTACTTGAATTGTAGGCGTCGAATTAGTGAAATTGGCTACGTCAGCCATCACTTCCTTTCCAGCTACCTTAACCGCATTCATAAAGTCTTTAGTGGTATCAAAAAACAAATAACCTATGGCATGAAAAGGGGCTTTATGCGGTCCTTCTAGCGTCTTCGCTTCATCCAGCTCAATTTTTCTTAAGCCAAGAGGGCCATACTTCTGTTTAACCAACGCTAAGTGTTTAGTTCTGTAATAATGTGCATCAAATGTCACTTCTGATTTATTAGAATATAAAATAGCGACTCTAATCATAATGTTCTCTTCTAGTTCGATAACCCAATAGGGAGCTCTTCTTTAATCAACCAAAGCGACTATAAAACTTTGATGTAGGTGGTGATAACAAACCTTGCGCATTGAAAAGCTGAGCTTCAATATACGCAATTGAAGGCTTGGCTAGCTGCGTGTAAAGTTTTTTCACTAAATCTTGCGCTTCATACCCAACCCATCCGTTAGGTAATAATTCGCGAGGTAAATCCTGATCTCGCAGTTGAATCCGGCGGTAATCATGTATAAGAGTCGAGCGATACATAAAGCTCTCTGCTGGGGAGAGGCTTGTTACATCAACTTTAGAATTCAATGACCTATAAAAACCGAGGAATTCCTGATAATAATCCTGAAGTGCTTCAATATCCCATTTTCGATGAACTAGGTCTTTAATAACACTCAAAGAATACAAGTCATCCATAGCAGCAGAAAATACGGCAACATCTTTAGCGAGTTTAAGTTCCAGCAATGTTTCATCAAGCGATCTACGCTCCGATGAGGGATGAGCATATAAGCCATTTGCCAAGGTATTGAAACCCTGCCAAAGCAGACTCTTTTTCAGCGCTTCACGTTTATCTTCGGGAACCGACACTGGCATAACTAACAACCACTTCCCATCCCAATCTATTGGCTCAGATATATAGATGCGTCTCGCAACTCTTTCGTAATGACTATGAGCTGTTTCAGAGAAGCAATAATAACTTTTACGTCCAAACTTCTTAACTTCTAGCCAGTCACTCTGAACCAGTCGATATACTGAAGTTCGTACTAGACGCTCATGAAAGCCCAAAGGAGCTAATGTTTCAATAATACTGCCCATCCATATCCAACCTCCATGTTGAGATACGACATCTCCGAACAATGTCACAATCATCGACGTACAGCTTACTTTGTTGTTCTTTATATGTTCTTCAAGGGTACTTTGAAGGCTATTTATTTTGCTCACCCTAACCTCACCCAGTCGATTTCTTCGCTTCGTCAGTGCACCAAAACTCTTCTAGCGTGAGCTGACTGACGTAACTAGCGTTGGTCAAAATCAACTTCCACATCATCACTGATTGGATGTGCCTGACAAGTTAGAATATAGCCTTCTGCAATTTCATGTGGTTCAAGCCCATGGCTAATATCCATATCAACCTTCCCTTTAATTAGTTTTGCCTTACAAGTAGAGCAAACTCCAGCTTTGCACGAATAAGGTAACTCCATACCATTGTCTCTGCCGGCATCAAGTATATTTTCACCGACCGTAGCAAGCTTGATCTTAATCGAACGACCATCCGCGACTAATGTCACATTACTGGTTTTATCTTCACCATAAGTTTCGACTCTTTCTTTGGCCTTTTTGAGGACTTTTTCTGAATCTTCTGAAGAGCTACTAAAAAGCTCATAGTGAATTTGCTCGGTTTTCAACCCCTCATGTCTAAATCCTCGAGAGACTTCAGACATCAATGACTCGGGACCACAAATAAAGGCATCATCAGTATTAGCAATATCAATCAGCCTGTGCTTTTGTAATTCATAACCCTTTTTATTATCGATACGCCCTAGCAAAAGGTCTGAGCCTTGATCTTCTTGGCTCATGATATTGATCCATTTAAAACGATCAATGTAACGGTTTTTTAGATAGCTAAGTTCTTCCTTAAACATCATAGAATTACTTTGACGGTTTCCGTAAATAAGCACCACTTGACTATTAGGTTCAACCGCTAGGACAGACTTAAGAATAGATAATATGGGAGTAATACCACTACCGACGGCAATACACATATAATTCTTTGTATGCTCAGGAGAAAGCTTTGTATAAAAAGCGCCTTGTGGAGGCATAACGTCAATGACATCTCCTACAGTGAAGTTGTCATTCGCAAAGTTCGAAAATTTCCCATCCTCTACACGCTTAATACCGACGCGTAACGTATTATCTTGGGTACCTGAACAAATAGAATAAGCTCTGCGAACCTCTTCTCCATTAATCTGTACTTTTAAAGTGAGAAACTGCCCTTGTATAAAAGAAAATGTCTCTTTTAGTTCATTAGGAACTTGAAAAGTCACACAGACAGCTGAATCAGTTTCTGGTTCTACGCTTTGTATTGTTAACGGATAAAACTGTGTATCGGCCATGCTGGCTCCTTGGTGTTCTTTTTAGATACTCTTAAAAAAATCAAATGGCTCGAGACAGCTATCGCATTGAAATAACGCTTTACAGGCTGTCGAACCAAATTCACTGACTAAGTGCGTTTCTATCGATTGACAATGAGGGCATTTAACATTCGCATCAGGTGTAACGTGCTTCATACAGCCCATGGCTGAATCTGATGGTGGAGCAATGCCGTACTCCCGAAGCTTGGTTTGTCCTTCGATTGTCATATCGTCGGTTGTCCATGCCGGCGATAAAGTCAATTCAACGTTAATATTGTTATACCCCTTCTGGTTTAGAAGGGTTTCTATGTCTTCCTTGATAGCATCCATAGCTGGGCAGCCTGAATAGGTTGGTGTAATTATGACCGAAACACAGCCACTGACTACTTGTACATCACGAAGAATGCCTAGATCCCAAATAGACAAAACAGGAAGCTCTGGATCTTTTACTTCATCCAGCAAATCCCAAAGCTCTGCGTGCAAAGAAGACCTGCGATGTTGAATGCGATCGTATTGGACTCTAGGCACAGTTTCGATAACATTCATAGTTACCATTCACAACCTGGGTAGGCACGATGAACACTTTGCATAACAGTAAGCAAATGCCCAAGATGTTCGGTGTGGTAGCCTTCTCGACCACCTCGAACAGCCCAATCGTTCTCGGGAACAGCCAAAGTGGCCTCATCTAAGATAGATGAGATAATATCAAGCCACTGTGTCTTAAGTGCCGAAGTATCAACTGCCACTCCTTGTTCTATCAACCTCAATTCAAGTGCATCAGGTTCAAAAAGCTCATTGGTATAGCCGAACAATTCACTGAGTGCCTTTACCATACGATTATGGCTTTCTTCGGTACCATCACCTAAACGTATCGTCCAATCTCGACTCCGCCTAAGATGATAAAGCGTTTCTTTTTCTGCTTTTGCAGCAATAGCTGCAAGGTTTTTATCTGTCGAATTCTTGAGTAAAGGTAAATAGAGTGAGTTATAAACGTCAATGAACAATTGACGCACCATAGTATAAGCAAAATCACCTTTGGGAAGTTCGTTTAACAAGTAGTTTTTAAAGTCTCGTTCACCACGTAGGAAAGCAAAATCGTCTTCGGTTTTATCATCGACACTAAGATGAGAGGCATAGTCGTAGTACATTCTGGCTCTACCTAAATAGTCCAATGCCACATTACCTAATGCAATATCTTCTTCCAAAAAAGGACCTTTGCTTGCCCATTCAGAAATTCGGTGCCCTAAAATAAGAGAGTCGTCCCCTAACCTTAATGCGTAGTTAAAAACATCTTCTTGTAATTGCGTTTGTTTCATAGTGGCCAGCCTTTACATATTCCCCACTTCTTTAGGAAGCGGGTAATAAGTTGCATGGCGATAAGGTTTATCGTCTGAAGGGTCAAAAAACATGTCGTTATCCCCTTCTTGCGAGGCACAAATATCAGCTGACTTAACCACCCATATGCTGACACCTTCACTTCTGCGCGTGTATACGTCACGTGCATAGTCTAGAGCATGCTGGTGATCTTCAGCATGTAAGCTACCCACATGCTTATGATCGATCCCTCTCTTTGAGCGAATAAAAACTTCAAATAATTCGAGGTTTTCTAATGTCATAATGATTACTCCTATGCCGCAGCTTGATTTTGACGACGTTTTACTTTTTCTTTATAAGCATTTTGTGCATCTCTCACCCAAGTTCCTTCCTCATGTGCTTGAACGTGATGCTGAATACGTTGCCTATTGCAGTGACCATTGCCATTAATAACGTTATAGAACTCTTCCCAGTCGATTTCGCTACTATCGTAATGGCCTCGCTCTTCATTCCACTTTAGAGCTTTATCAGGATGTTCCAGGCCTAAAAACTCTATTTGTGGAACCGTTTGGTCAATAAACTTTTGACGTAAATCGTCATTCGTTTCACGCTTTATTTTCCACTTCATGGATTTTGCAGAATGTGCAGAATCAGAATCATGTGGCCCAAACATCATAAGGGAAGGCCAGTAGAATCGGTTCAATGAATCTTGCGCCATTTGCTTTTGTTCTGGGCTACCTTTAGCCAGTGCAATCATGATTTGATAACCTTGGCGTTGATGAAAGCTTTCTTCTTTACAGATTCTTATCATCCCTCTTGCGTAAGGGCCATACGAAGTACGCTGCAATGAAACCTGGTTACATATTGCTGCGCCATCAACTAACCAACCTATGGCACCAATATCACCCCAAGTTTGCGTAGGATAGTTAAATATTGATGCATATTTTGCCTTGCCTGTTTGCAACGCTTCTATCATTTCCGCTCGACTAATCCCCAATGTTTCCGTGGCACTGTATAGGTACAAACCATGCCCGGCTTCATCCTGTACTTTTGATAAGAGTACAGCTTTTCGGCGTAACGATGGCGCGCGCGTAATCCAATTTCCTTCCGGCTGCTCACCGATAATTTCCGAATGAGCGTGCTGAGAAATCTGCCTGATCAGATTTTTCCGATATGCATCTGGCATCCAATCTTTAGGCTCAATTTTCAATTCATCATCAATCTTTTTCTGAAATGTAATTTCTAACTCTTGCTCATTAATCGTCATAATTATCTGCTCACTAGTAAGATATATTAAATATGATACATAATTAACAATTAATATCAATTAAACGTATCACAAACACATATCCGTTTTTAGAATCTGCATATTTAATCAATACAAATCAAAGGATTATTCAACATCAAACACGTTCAATAATGATAGCTATACCCTGACCAACGCCAATACACATGGTGCACAACGCATATTGGCCATGAATGCGCTCTAACTGGTACATCGCCGTCATAATCAACCTTGCACCACTTGCTCCCAGAGGGTGTCCTAGAGCAATGGCACCGCCATTAGGGTTAACATGCTCTGCGTCATCAGATAATCCCAAATCTCGCATAACGGCTAAACCTTGAGACGCGAAGGCTTCGTTTAGCTCGATAACATCCATCTGATCGAGTGTTAATCCTGTTTTCTGCAATACTTTTCGGGTTGCGGGTGCTGGCCCAAACCCCATAATTCTTGGCTCTAAACCCACCGTTGCCATCCCAACAATCCTTGCTTTCGGCGTAAGAGAATGGCTTTTAATCGCAACTTCAGAGGCAATGAGTAAGGCCGCCGCACCATCATTAATGCCAGAAGCATTTCCGGCAGTGATCGTACCGCCTTTCCTAAAAGGCGTCGGTAGACCAGCTAATGCTTCTAGGGAAGTTGCTCGAGGATGCTCATCCTTTGAAAAAACGAGAGGCTCCTGTTTTCTTCTTGGAATGGATACCGGTGCAATTTCTGTATCAAAAAGGCCTAACTCTTGCGCCTTCGCCGCTCTTTGTTGACTGCGCAATGCAAAAGCGTCTTGATCTTCTCTGCTGATATTAAATTGCTCAGCCACGTTTTCGGCTGTTTCAGGCATTGAATCAACACCATATTGGCTTTGCATCACTTTGTTGACAAAACGCCAACCCATGGTGGTATCGAATGTTTGAATATTACGACTGAACGCAGACTCAGCCTTACCCGTGACAATAGGTGAGCGCGTCATCGACTCCACCCCGCCCGCAATGGCCAAATCAATATCACCACTAGCAATGGCTCGGGCAGCTGTCCCCACAGTATCAATGCCAGAACCACATAATCGATTAATAGTTGTACCTGGCACAGAAATAGGTAGTCCCGCTAATAAACTACTCATTCGGGCAACATTTCTGTTGTCTTCACCTGCTTGATTAGCGCAACCATAAAAGACATCGTCGACCGCTTCCCAATCAACGTTTGGATTTCTGGCAATAAGCGCTTTTATGGGTTCTGCACCTAAGTCATCTGCTCTGATTGAAGATAAAGACCCTCCGTATCGTCCGAAAGGCGTGCGAACTGCATCGCATATATAGCTGTTTTTCATGATAAGGCTCTCGTTAAAAATTACGGTAATACTGCTTTGTTTATTCTGGCTGAATTGCCTTTAAAGAAGGCGATTAGTTCGCCTCGTTGATTCACTATTTCGACTGTATAAACACCAGAACGCTTGCCTTGATGCACTAGCTTAGCTGTCGCCGTTACAACATCATCGAAGTGCGCAGGGCGAATAAAATCAATGCTGCACTGAGCAGCAACCGCAGCTTGGTTTTGTGAATTACATGCGAATGCAAAGGCCGAGTCGGCTAACGAAAAAAGCAAACCACCATGACATGTTTGGTGCCCATTAAGCATGGTCTTTCTAATAGGCATAGATACAACGGCGTAACCCTCACGACTCTGCTCGACACGCATACCCATGCCTTGTGAGACATTGTCGTTAGCGAACATAAACTCAGCACATGCTTGAGCCAACTCATCGGGCGCCGAAGTTGCCACCTTATTCACCCTTAAAGTTAGGGCTGCGTTTTTCGATAAAAGCGGCAACACCTTCTCGATAATCACTGGTTTGGCCGAGCTCGCGCATCGCCTCTTTTTCTAGTTCGAGCTGCTGGTGTACCGGGTTTGAAAATGACTCGTTTAGTAACCGTTTTATCTTCGCTAAACCTTTAGTTGGCTGAGTGGCCAAATGCTCCGCAAGTTTCCGAGCTTCTTGTTGAAGATCTTCATCTTCGACACATTGCCAAATCATGCCCCATTTTTCTGCTTGTTCTGCTTTAAGTTTGTCACCTAGAAGTGCTAGGGCTTTTGCTCGTGGTAACCCAAGGGAACGAGGTAAACTCCATGTACCACCTGAATCAGGGACCAAACCGATTTTACTGAACGATTGAATGAAACTCGCCGATTTCGCTGCGATCACTATGTCACAAGCCAGAGCTATACTTGCTCCAGCTCCAGCTGCAACACCGTTTACCGCGCATATCACAGGTTTTTGCAAACCAAAGATGTTACGAATAAGTGGATTGTAATTCTTATCCACTGATGCACCTAAATCAGGCGCTTTATCGTCACTGCTTACTGCTCTGTCATTGAGATCTTGCCCAGCACAGAAACCGCGTCCAGCGCCGGTTATCAATAGGCATCTAATACTTGAATCTGCTCTTACCTCATCCATCACTTGTTTAACTTCGAGATGCATCTCAGCAGTGAAGCTGTTTAGAGCTTCAGGTCGATTTAAAATCAATGTCGCAACGTTGTTGCTAACAGAATACTCGATATTTTTAAATGTCATAATTCGATACTCACATTGTTAAGTTTGGGCGCTTAGCGCAGAATATGTTTAGTTCATTATGCTTTGCCGAAACAAAAACATCTAAAAGGAAAACTATGCCTATTTATGCTATCGAAGACTTAACGCCAGTCATCTCACCCAGCGCATATGTGCACCCCACGGCGGTCATTATTGGCGATGTCATTATTGGTCCCGATTGCTATATTGGCCCTAACGCTGCCTTGCGAGGCGACTTTGGACGCATTACGCTTGAAGCCGGTAGCAACGTGCAAGATACTTGCGTATTGCACAGCTTTCCCGAACAAGATTGCATAGTAGAGCATGATGGACATGTTGGTCATGGTGCGGTGTTGCACGGTTGCCGTATCGGTCGAAATGCACTGGTTGGGATGAACGCAGTGATTATGGATAAAGCCGATATCGGTGCAGAGTCCTTGGTCGCAGCCACAGCATTTGTAAAAAGCGGGTTTATTTGCCCCGAGCGAAGTCTCATTGCTGGCAGTCCAGCAGTAATAAAACGCCAGTTGACAGATAAAGAAGTCGCCTGGAAGAGCAAAGGTACTGAAGAATACCAAATCCTTACCAAGCGTTGCCTGAACTCGATGAGAGAGGTTCAGCCTCTCACCGAGATTCAAAGTGACCGTCCTAGATTTACCAACAGTACTCATAAAACAAAGGATTCAAGCTGAGAAAACTCAGCCTTCTTTCCTTACGACAAGGGTCATAATGTCATAGAGTGCAACCAATTCTTGATCTTGATTAAAGACTTGAACATCCCATACAACAACACCTGTGGCTTTATCTTCGTCTGGACGTTTAGCTTTTTTAATTTTCTGCTTAACCGTGATCTTAACTTGAATAACATCACCAATACCAACTGGCTCAATAAAACGTAGATTTTCTAATCCATAGTTTGCTAAGACAGGTCCTGGAGCTGGATCGACAAACATACCGGCCGCTGCAGAGATGACAAAGTAACCATGTGCGACACGTTTGCCAAACAATGAATCTTTCGCTGCTATCTCATCAAAATGTGCATAAAAATGATCACCTGATAAACAACCAAAATTGACAATATCTGCTTCAGTTACGGTTCTTCTATGCGTTGTTAAGCTTTCGCTAATAGACAAGTCTTCAAAGTATTTACGGAAAGGATGAACATCCGTTGTAATAGTCTTAGCACCACTAACATATTCTTTAGTAATAGCTGTTAGTGTCGTTGGTGAGCCTTGAATAGCTGTTCGCTGCATGTAATGTTTAACGGCTCTTATCCCACCAAGTTCCTCTCCGCCACCTGCACGGCCTGGGCCGCCATGAACCATGGATGCCAAAGGTGAACCATGGCCAGTTGATTCTTTAGCGCAATCTCTATTGAGCACTAACATACGGCCATGATGAGCGGCTGCACCAAGAACAAGTTCGGTTGCTTCTGCGTCATCAAATGTTACTACAGAACCTACTAAGCTACCTTTACCCATTTTAGCAATTTCGACAGCATCCGAAAGCGTATCATAAGGCATCAATGTGCAGACTGGTCCAAAGGCTTCAACAGCATGTGGCGCTTCAGCAGCTTTAGGAGAGCGACAAAGCAACACTGTTGGTGGATAGAATGCACCACTTTGTGAATCAGCTCCCTTTACTTCAAAGCTTGCATCGTTACCGCCTAGCAAGACATCACATTCTTCTGCCAAGCACGACACGTTCTGTTTAACATCTTCTCTTTGCGAAAGGCCCACCAATGAACCCATACGAACACCTTCAGTGCCTGGGTCACCTATAGTCGTTTTAGCGAGCATGGCTTTAAGCGCATTAGTAACACTTTCAATTTTATTAGCTGGAACAATTGCACGCCTGATTGCAGTACATTTCTGGCCGGCTTTAGTGGTCATTTCGCGAACGACTTCTTTGATGAATAAAGTGAATTCTGGATCATCTTCATTCACTGTTAAGCCTAAAATACTGCAATTCAATGAGTCAGCTTCCATGTTAAATGGAATGCTATTTTGAATAATGTTGGGGTGTGTTTTCAGCATCTGTCCTGTTGAGGCAGAACCGGTAAAGGTCACACAATCCTGTTCGTCCAACAGATCGAGTATGTTTCCAACACTGCCTGAGATGAACTGAATCGCACCATCAGGCAATATGCCAGAGTCGACAATCATTTTCACCATGGCTTCTGTTAGATAAGCAGACACAGTAGCAGGCTTAACAACCACGGGAACTCCAGCGATTAAGCTAGGCGCAATCTTTTCTAACATTCCCCAACAAGGAAAGTTAAATGCGTTAATGTGGACAGACACACCTCTTTTAGATGTGAGGATATGACGCCCAACGAAGTTACCTTTAGCAGAAAGGGTTTCTGTTTTACCCTCAACCAAGTAAGTTTCGTTAGCTAACTCTCTTCGAGCCATGCTCGAATAACTCAACATGGTGCCGATTCCACCTTCAATATCTACCCAACTGTCGCTTTTTGTCGCACCAGTCCAGGTAGATATCTTATAAAGCTCTTCTTTTTTAGAAAGCAAATACAATCCCAGCTCTTTTAGAGCTAATGCACGATCGTGAATAGTTTGTGCTCTTAGTGCTGGGCCACCCGTATTCCGAGCGTAAGCAACGACCTTCTCAAAATCAACGCCTTCTGAGCTCACATGACAAATAGTGTCACCATTAACAGCGTTACGAACCTCTGTACCCTGACTCTGTCCGCTAACCCATTCACCGTAGACAAAACTTTTTGCTTTCATACCAAAAATACCTTTGATTTTTCAACGACGTTAATCGTATGTTAAAAATAACTCACTCATATGATACATAAAAGTTGATCAATATCAATTAAGTGTATTACATTAAGTAAGGAATTTTCAGAAGTAGCCTGAAAGCATGCTTTAAATGGCACTCTCTGATGACACGGCAATGTTACACAAGGCTCAAAATATGAGATCTAAAATTGGATTACACGCTATCGAAACAGCAAGCGTTGACGAATTGCGAGAAGTACAATTAGGAAGATTAAAGCGTACATTACATCATGTTTATAGCAACTCCCCTGTGTATCGGGCCAAATTTGAGGCTCATGGCGTACATCCCGATGATCTGAGAACACTCTCAGATTTAAGTAAATTCCCCATGACAACTAAAGCAGATTTAAGGGACAACTATCCATTCGGAATGTTCAGTACGCCTATGGAGCAAGTGGTTAGAGTCCATGCTTCAAGTGGGACAACAGGCAAACCCACAGTGGTTGGTTACACTCAAAACGACATTGACCTGTGGGCCGATATCATGGCTCGGTCAATCTATGCAGCCGGCGGCAGACCTAAAGACAAAATACATATTTCTTATGGTTACGGGCTATTTACCGGAGGCTTAGGTGCGCATTATGGTGCCGAACGTTTAGGAGCAACTGTTATCCCCATGAGTGGCGGGCAAACCGAGAAACAAGTCCAACTTATCCGTGATTTCGATCCCGATATCATTATGGTGACACCTTCATACATGTTGAATATAGCCGACGAAATGGCTCGGCAAGGCATTGAACCCGGATCTATTGCTTTACGTACGGGTATTTTTGGTGCCGAACCATGGACGAATGCTATGCGAACAGAAATGCAAACCAAATTGGGCATAGATGCTGTTGACATTTATGGGTTGTCTGAAGTTATGGGGCCAGGTGTCGCACAAGAATGCATAGAAACCAAAGACGGACCAACGATATGGGAAGACCATTTCTACCCTGAAATTATCGATCCGTCGACTGGTGAAGTCCTTCCTGACGGTCAAGAAGGCGAATTAGTGTTCACCAGTTTAACGAAAGAAGCTATGCCTGTTATTCGATACCGTACTCGAGATCTCACCAAACTCCTCCCAGGCATTGCCAGAAACATGAGGCGCATGGGTAAAATCACTGGCCGAAGCGATGACATGTTGATCATCAGAGGAGTCAACGTCTTCCCAACGCAAATCGAAGAGCAGATATGTAACATTGAAGGATTGTCTCCTCACTACCTTATTGAAGTCAGCAAAAAGGGCAATATGGATAGTGTTAAGATACTGGTCGAAAGAAAAATCGAAAGCGGCGCAGATAATATCGAGCAGCTGAACAAGGCGTTATCTAACAACGTTAAAACGTTTATAGGCATATCTTCAACCGTTGAAATTACTGAACCAGGTACTTTGCCAAGATCCGAAGGCAAAGCACAACGTGTCGTTGATAACCGTTAGGTAAATTGTAAACTTAAGAGAAGTATTTTTTGAACCCTGTCACAGAATTCTCATGTAAAGTAAAAGCTTAGGTAGGGCTTTTATTGGATATATCTCTAGTAA
>CAZVDU010000075.1:0-10513 GCA_964625615.1 uncultured Pseudoalteromonadaceae bacterium
CTCAGATGACACCAGATATTTCCTCTATAACTGTCTTAGGGATGGCAATGGGCTTCATTCTAACGAGGTCAACGCACGCAACCCTGACTAAAGCATTAACCAATGTTTTTTGTTTTTCGTCTACAATTTTCTGTCGAAACAGCAAACTTACACGTTTAACTTCATCAACTTCCGTATGGATTTGGAGTTGTTGATCAAATCTAGCCGGTGCAATGTTCTCCATTTCCACCCGTTTGACGACAAAACCTAGAGAATGTTCCAAAAATTTTGACTGAGAAAAACCAAGCTCTCGTAGCCATTCCGTTCGAGCCCTTTCAAAGAACTTTAAATAATTTGCATAATAAACAATCCCGCCCGCATCAGTATCTTCATAATAAACTCGAACAGGATGTGAATGAACCGGTTTCATTGAACTTCTCACGTAATTATGGCCACTAAAATAACATAGTTTTATCCATTTGTGTTGCTTCAAACATGGCTTAAAGCTACTGTTTTCGATTCAATTGTTCAAGATCTCGTTCAAACAGCATAAAAAATAAAAAACTGCCTCCTTATTACTACAATTCAAACTCTTAGAATGAATTAAAATAAGAATAGTCAGATTTAGTGAATCCTATATTGCTCTGCTTGTCACTAGAGCCACGTCATAAGTTAAATTAATGTTAATTTTTTGTTTTTATCATCATTTTTTAACAAAGTACTATCAAACTTGTTAGCTGCACAAGAATCATACACTTATTAATAAGCATTTGAAATTTACTCAAAAACAAAGTTAATTATTAAAAATCAATATCATAAGAAATAAAAGAAGGAAGGGATTAAAGCTTATTTTTTGGCCTTCATAAAAACAGGTTATATTTACACTCTTTTTGAACGATTGGCATAAATAATTCATTTACTGCCCCTATAAATCCTTCAACATAGTAAAATAGATAAACGCATTAGTTTTTATAATCCGACAGGCAAATTTAATTCAATTGTACTATTTAATGATATCTATAGAATAACCACATGTTTGAAGAGCTGAGCGTGTTAATGCTTACAAGCTTCTCAAAAGCACAGATTTTTCATTTATGGCAAATTTGATTCTTGGATTTATTCCCACATATTTATATTTTTATGTACAGCCCGCTTATTTAGTGGGTTTTTTTTTACCTTAAAACGGCTCCTAAACATTTTATTGAGGCGTATAATCAAACCCGAAGTGAAGGTAGGCGTTTTGCGTCGCTATACGACCTCTGGGCGTACGTTGCAAAAAACCTTGCTGAATGAGGAAAGGTTCAATCACATCTTCGATAGTTTCCTTTTCTTCTCCGATTGCAGCGGCTAAGTTATCTAAACCAACAGGGCCACCCATGAACTTTTCTATGATTGCTGTTAATAATTTACGATCCATGTAATCCAAGCCCTGTTTATCGACATCCAACATATCAAGTGCTGCACTGGCAACTTCCACCGTGACATGGCCGTTCGCTTTGATCTGAGCATAATCACGTACGCGCCTTAGCAACCTATTGGATATCCTCGGTGTTCCACGAGAGCGCCTAGCGATTTCTATGGCACCCTCATCATCCACTTTCATATTCAAAAAGCGTGCTGAGCGCGAGACAATTTGCGTTAGATCTTTGATATTGTAAAACTCTAACCGTTGAACGATACCGAACCTATCACGTAAAGGAGATGTCAGTGAGCCTGCCCTAGTCGTTGCGCCAATTAATGTAAAAGGTGGAAGGTCGAGTTTAATTGATCTCGCTGCGGGACCTTCGCCAATCATAATATCCAGTTGATAATCTTCCATAGCAGGATATAAAATCTCTTCAACAACAGGGCTAAGACGATGTATCTCGTCAATAAACAAGACGTCATTCGTATCAAGGTTCGTGAGTAAAGCAGCTAAGTCACCGGCTTTTTCTAAAACAGGGCCTGAAGTTGTTTTAATATTCACCCCCATTTCATTAGCAACAATATTAGCTAAAGTAGTTTTACCAAGACCTGGAGGACCGAAGATAAGCAGGTGGTCAAGCGCATCCTCTCGCATACGCGCAGCTTCGATAAAAATTTCCATCTGAGAACAGACATGATCTTGCCCCGTATAGTCAGCTAGTAACTTCGGTCTAATAGCTCGGTCGATGGATTCATCATCATCAATTCCTGCCGCAGTGACTAACCTATCAGCTTCTATCATTCTCTATCTCAGTTGATTTTTCTTACGCAGAGTAGTGTATATATACTCAGTACTTATTGCTAGTGTGCACAAAGATAAACACACTTTGTTCGCTCGTGGTTAAGGGTCAAGCCATTGCCTTTAAAGCTTCACGAATAAGCTCTTCACTACTTTTGCCTTTAGTATCAAGCTTTTTCATTACTAAGTTGGCTTGTGATGACTTATATCCCAACGCAAGCAACGCACTGAGTGCTTCGTCCCTCGCATTACTTTGTGGCGCAAGTAAGGAGGTTTCCTCCGCCCCTACTGACATTACTACATCACCTTGTTGTTCGTCGTTGATACTAAGCTTCTGGAGCCTGTCTTTCATTTCGACAACAAGTCTCTCAGCAGTCTTCTTGCCAACGCCTGGTAACTTCACTAACGCAGTAACATCTTCAATACTGACACAATGAATAAATTGAGCTGCGGACATGCCAGACATAATGGTCAAAGCTAGCTTAGGCCCTACCCCATTGGCTTTAATAAGTTCTCGAAATAAAGAGCGCTCAGTTTTATTGGCGAAACCAAATAATAACTGCGCATCTTCTCTGACCACAAAATGGGTAATAACAGTTGTTTCTTCACCTACATCTGGCAATTGATAAAAGCTCGTCATTGGCATTTGTATTTCGTAGCCGACACCCGCTGATTCAATCAACACATCTGGTGGTGACTTTTCGATGAGTTTGCCTCGAATTCGACCTATCATTATTTCTTTTTCCTCTTGTTTAGCGTAATCGCCTTCTCACAGTTTTCGAGGCTTGCCCAGACATACGCAATAAACTTTGACTCGTATGCAGATGGCAAAGCGCCACAGCTAAAGCATCAGCAGCATCCGCTTGGGGACTTTTCGTTAGTGATAACAATTGGCAAACCATATGTTGAACTTGATGTTTATCGGCCGCCCCTTTGCCAACCACTGATTGCTTAATTTGTCGAGCAGAATACTCCGAAACAGGAAGTTGTTGGTTAGTTGCAGCAACAATTGCGGCCCCTCTGGCTTGACCAAGTTTAAGGGCTGAGTCAGGGTTCTTAGCCATAAACACTTGCTCAATAGCAAACTCATCAGGGTTGTACTGACTAATTATCTGACTAACACCGCTGTGAATCTGTTGTAGTCGTTCGGGAATATTAGCGTCAGTTAAGCGAATGCATCCGCTAGCAATATAATCGATTGTTGCTCCGACTTTTCTTATTATTCCGTAGCCCGTAAGCCTAGAGCCTGGATCGATACCCAGAATAATCATTTACAAGCAACCTTTCGTATATTCATAATACATCTTGAAAAACCTAGCGAGGTTATACAAACTTCTTAATGGCATCTTCATTGCTTTTTGACCAAGCCCTCTGAATAGCATCCGGCTTACTAAGCCACTCAAACGCTAAGTGCTCTGTTAGCGTTATCTTATCTGTTCTTTGGACTTCAAGCACAAAACAATATTCGGTGTTGTAAAGGGTATCAGGTGGGTATCGGTGGCGCCATTGTGGTCTTATTGGATATTGATTGGTATGACGACAATCTAATAATTGATAGCCTTCTGCAATGATATCAATACCGGTTTCTTCCAGCACTTCCCTTAACGCAGTTTCAATCGGGAGTTCATGATTTTCCATAGTGCCAGTTACAGATTGCCAAAAGTCACTATCGTCATCCCTTTGTAGTAGTAAAACATGTTGGTTTTGATCATGAATCAAAACCAACACTGATTCCGGACGTTTATAATCCAAGCTACTCAGCTTCGTCTTCAGCAATACTTGTAATAGATAGTTCCGTTAATTGCTGCTCATTTGCTATGCCAGGTGCACTTGTTAATGGGCAAGCAGCTGTCGTTGTTTTTGGAAACGCCATAACATCTCTAATAGATGTTGCACCCGTCATCAGCATCACTATACGATCCAAACCGAAAGCAAGACCAGCATGCGGTGGCGCACCGTATTGTAAAGCATCTAGCAAGAAACCGAATTTGCTTTTTGCTTCTTCTTCTTCAATACCTAGGATATCAAACACTCTAGACTGCATTTGTTGATCATGAATACGAACCGAACCACCACCTAGTTCAACACCATTCAGCACCATATCGTAGGCATCGGATATCGCATCTGCCGGATTTTGAGCCAATTGCTCCGGTGTTAAATCTCTCGGTGCAGTAAAGGGGTGATGTAAAGCATGGAATTGACCATCAAACTCTTCAAACATCGGGAAATCGACAACCCATAGAGGTTTCCAGTCCCCTTCTAATAATTCCAGGTCTTCACCCAATTTCAAGCGCAGTGCACCCATAGCTTCAGACACAACCGTGGTGGTATCAGCACCAAACAAGAGAATGTCACCACTCGTTGCACCCGTGCGTTCCAGAAGTGCATTGGCAACACCTTCATTAAGGAACTTTAAGATGGGTGATTGCAAACCTTCCATACCCGCTTTGCTATCATTGACTTTTAGCCACGCTAAACCCTTCGCTCCATAGATACCGACATACTTGCCATAATCATCAATTTGCTTACGTGAAAGTTTGGCACCACCAGGGACTTTGATAACAGCAACACGTCCTTTAGCATCATTAGCAGGGCCAGAGAAGACTTTAAACTCGACATCTTTGACAAGATCGGCAACATCTGTCAGCTCCAGTGGGTTTCGTAAATCTGGCTTATCACTTCCATAGCGTTGCATAGCTTCCGCGTATGTCATTCTTGGGAAGTCACCCAATTCAACATTGAGCAAATCATTAAATACTTGGCGGATCATGGTTTCTGTAATACCCATGACACCATCCGCATCTAGAAACGTTGTTTCCAAATCGATTTGTGTGAACTCTGGCTGACGATCAGCACGTAAGTCTTCATCTCGGAAACACTTAACAATCTGATAATACCGGTCCATACCAGACATCATGAGTAGCTGTTTAAACAACTGTGGAGACTGAGGCAGTGCAAAAAAGCGCCCTTTGTGGGTCCGGCTAGGCACTAAGTAATCTCTAGCACCTTCCGGCGTTGCTTTAGTTAACATTGGTGTTTCAATATCTAAAAAGCCTTGTGCTTCAAGGCTATTACGTACAGCGCTAGTAACTTTAGCTCTAAACTTTAACCTATCGCTCATGATCGGCCGACGTAAATCCAAATAACGATATTTAAGACGCTGCTCTTCAGAGTTTTCTTGATTAAAATCAAGCGGTAACGGTGCGGCTTTATTGAGAATAGTTAGCTGGCGACCTAAAATTTCGATTTCACCTGTCGACATATCCGCATTCACTTGCCCTTCAGGGCGTGCGCGCACTAAACCTGAAATCTGAACACAAAACTCATTGCGCAGACTATTAGCTGATTCAAATAGTGCTTGTTCATCGGGATCATACACTACTTGAACAATGCCTTCGCGATCACGAAGGTCGATGAAGATTACACCACCCAAGTCACGTCTTTTATTAACCCAACCACAGAGTGTTACCTCTTGACCAACAAACGATGCATTAATGTTGCCGCAATAATCAGTGCGCATGAAATCTACCTTTGGCACGTTAGTAATTTGCTCTAGAGCAGAGTCAGAACAAAATTATGAGAATAAATAAGGGCGCGTATTATATAGCTAAATCAAGCACCAAGGTAGTTGTCATATTAATAAAATTAAACCAACCCGAATGGGTTGGCACTTTAATCACTCATCGACAATCCAAAAGCCGCTTTTATGGACGGAAATCTGTCGCTGTTAAGTTGTGTTTTTTGAGCAGTTTATGCATATCCGTACGATTCCGAGCCGCTAATTCCGCAGCCCGTGTCACATTTCCTTCTGTCATCTTCAATAGCTTAACCAAGTAACGCTGTTCGAACGCATCTTTAGCTTCAGCCAAGGTTGGCCATGCATGCTCAGTTTCAAATAAAGCTTGTTTAACTAAATGTTCAGAAATTACCGGCGTTTGTGTTAGCGCCACACACTGTTCAATCACATTAACCAGTTGACGGACATTCCCCGGCCATTTAGCCGTAACCAGTTTCTGCAAAGCGTCATCAGAGAAACGTGTTATATTGAGTTGGTGTTTCTCAGCACTTTGCTTGAGTAAATGTTTGGCTATTAGTGGAATGTCCTCTGCCCGCTCATGTAAGCTTGGCAAACTCAAGTTCACCACATTCAACCGATAGAACAGATCTTCCCGAAAATTACCATCTTCCATTTCGTCGCGCAGGTTTTTATGCGTTGCCGATATTATCCTTACATTGATTTCTATCTGCTTATTGCTACCTACGGGCCTCACCTGTTGTTCTTGAAGCACTCTCAGTAATTTGACTTGAAGCGTAATCGGCATATCGCCGATTTCATCAAGAAAGAGCGTGCCACCGTCAGCTTCTCTAAACAGCCCCATATGTTCACTAATTGCGCCAGTAAATGCCCCCTTAGCATGACCAAATAATTCAGACTCTAGAAGGTTTTCGGGAAGTGCACCGCAATTAATCGCAACAAAGGGCTTCTCCGAGCGATCGCTAGCTTTATGAATCGCTTTCGCCAACAACTCTTTCCCTGTCCCACTCTCACCACTTATAAGCACGCTCACATGGCGTTGTGCGACACGATAAGCTTGCTCTAGTAGCTGCTCCATTTGCGTCGACTGAGTTATCAACGCCTCACGCCATTCATCCGAGAGATTGGCACGTCCAACACTCAAGTGTTTGCTCAGAACTGACCGCAGTTCGTCATGTTCAATGGGCTTGGTAATAAAACCTGCAACACCGCGCTGTGTTGCTTCGACAGCATCTTCTATGGTCCCATGTGCAGTCATTAAAATAACTGGAATGGTTTGATCGAGTACCATAATCTCATCAAAGAACGCCAAACCGTCCAAGCCTGGCATGCGCAAATCACTTAGCACCAAGTCAAAACTCTGGCTATTAAACAGTTTGAGAGCTTCCTTAGCGGACTCGCACGTCGTGACGAAGTACCCCTCTCCTTCTAATCGCAATGTTAATAAACGCAATAAACTTGCGTCGTCATCAACAAGTAAAACTTTTGCAACATAGGCTTCTTGTTGTTTCATCGATTGGGTTCCCTTACTTTCTCGACAAGATTGGTTTCGAGTTTCAACAGTTGGTCAAGTTGATCTTGATGCTGTTTGATTAGTCCTTGCATCACCTCTATTTCTTCAGCATGTTTCAGGTTCATTTTATTCAATGTCACTATAGCCGATTCGAGTTCTAATACTTGTTGATTAGGTTGATATATCAATAACTTTATGAATGATTTTAGCGGTTCATCTAACTTGGGCATGATATCTTCGACCCATAGTTGCGCTCTTAATCTATCTTGATAAGGCGTATCTGCCGCTTGGCTCAGAAGAACCTTTTTTAACGTATCTTCATCGGTTTTTGACAAAGCGCCAATAACGTTCTTTCTCTCTTTCCATGCCATCTCTTGATGTTCGATAACAAAGTCCAACCATTGACTTACGTCACACAGACCTTTTGAAGCGTCATTCGACAAATCGATCACGCAGCTACTATCCACAATAGCTTTATCCTTGACCGGCAGATTCAGCAACTCACAGGCTTGCAGAAAGAAAACACAGAACAGTACAACTGCAATTCTCATTAAACAGACTCCAATGGTAAAGAAACACGAATACAGACATCCATACCCGCTTCAGAAACGACTTGTGCGTGACCGTGCATTAAACGCGCACAATCAGCAACTATAGATAGTCCTAGTCCAGAACCGGACACTTTGTCGTTCCGCACATGATTTATACGGTAAAAAGGTTCAAATAACTTATTATGATGGATGGGATCAATTTGCTGTCCTTGATTTGCAACATCCAAATGCAGCTGATTATGTGCCTGGTAAAGTTTAACAATGATGATCGAGTTAACTCGACTATGTGCAACAGCATTAGATAACAAATTATCTAATATCCGCCTAAAAAGCATAGGGTCGACATTTATTTTATCAGCTTGAAGCTGTAACTCGATAGATTGTTTGTTTTGCTCTAACAATAGTGCATTCTCACTTACTGCCTTGTTTAGTAGTGGTTCCGCAACAATTGTTTTTACATCAGGCTTTGCTTGCTCTAACAAACGGTTGTAATCAAGTAATTGTGTGATTAGCTGATTAAGTCGATTGACACTATTATTAAGCAACTCTAAAACTTCTCGCTGCTTAGGTGTTAGTCCTCCAACAACTTCATCGGTCAACAGTGAGCAACCTTCTTTTATACTCGCCAGCGGCGTTTTCAACTCATGAGAAGCATGCCTCAGCATCGAATGCCTCAAATCTTCGAGTTGATTTAACCTGTCTGACAACCAACGCAGCTTATTATCAAGGCTTTGAAACTCTTTAGGATTCAAACTCGATTGTATCGGCAACGACTTTTCCTGAGTCGCTATCGCAGTTATCAGCTTATCTAACCTTTCAATAGGCTTGGCTAAAAGTCGTGTATTAAAGAATATGACAATCAATGTGAGTATCACCATAATACTAACCAGCCAAAACTGCCGATCTTGCATCGACTTAACATAAACTTGTTGCTGAGCAATTCGTTTATCTATTAGCTGATCAGAATTTTCAGACAACGCTTTAAGCGTTTTATTGATAGTCAAAAGATAGCTATTCAGCTCCTCATCCGAAGCATCTATATAAGTATTGTATAGTTTATCTAAAGAAGTCGTAAGCTCATCGCACGTATCATTCAACGCATCCCTCTCGCACAGTTCAACCAATTTATCGGCAAATAAGGTCATGTAATTGTCAGCTAATTGCTGTTGCTCGGGCTTCCTAAGGATACGGTATTGACCAATGAGTCTCTCATTGTCATCTGCCATAGCTTTAATTTGCTCCACAGAGCGCACTTGCTCAACAGCAAGTTGTGCTTCACTCACCGCAATCTCACCAACTTTTGATAGCGTATTCTGACTTGACCAAAGAAGCAAAGCTAACGGGATCATTGCTACAACGAAGCTGAAAAAAATCAGCTGCCTTATCGAACCTGGATGCAACAATATCTCTCTGATCATCTGAGTGTTAATGCGCTATTATCCTACGTTAACTGAGCGAATAAAAGGCCAGCATTACCGGCCTTAAGGAATAAACGTAAAGGTACGGTTTAGGTTATTCCAATTAGATAAACACAAACCTTGTCGGTAATCATTGTTTTCAACATACTCGTTGGTTGGATACGCGAATGTCTATAGCACTGAGAACACGACAAGGTTTGTTATCTTTCCTTCTAAGAAGGCTGTTTCTTTTGTTGCGCAACCAGTGTTGGCAATTTATTCTTAAATTCGCTTTTCATTAACTCAGAGCGGCTTATCTGGCCGTTGCCATCAAGATCAATGCTACCAAACGACGCTAATAGGTCTGGGTGCACAGTAGCTTCTTGGATACTGATGTTTCCATCCTTATTCTTATCAAGTGGGGTTAAACGCTCCTCGCCTGCAAAAGCTGTAGCCGCTAGCATTACTGACGTTATGAACAATGTTATTCTCAACATATCTTTCTCCAATTTCTTAATATTTGTTTGAGGGCAATCCTCGTTAGAGCAATGAAGTGCGGTCTATTTTTGTGTGACTGACCTTTTATATTTTTACTTCATGAACAATTTGCTCAAACACACTATTACAACATCGGTGCCAACTTTACTTTATATATATTATTCAACTACTTACGATAATAAAAATCTTCACTCAAGCGAATCAAGACACTTAAGTGTCGCAATAAAACGACAGTTATAAGCCAAAGTTAACAAAATCAATAAGAAACAATGGCTTAATATGAAACCGGAAACAGACATCACTGCTTAATACCTGGCAACATCGCCATATAAATTCGGTGCAGTACCACCCTGAGTCCTTAATAATTCGTTGTTCATTTTTACTTTAAATAAAGCTACGTGTTTATAGCTTCCGTAATAATGATTAGCTTAGGTCATGACATTAACGAATTTGAAGTATCTGTATTTGTAGAGTTTGTTGTTGACGATTTTATCAGTCGCTTTGGTGAGTTATCTGTTAGCAATGGTAGTTCTAATTGTTAAACAAAGGCAGTCCGTATGCTATGCCATACTTTTTACGACTCTCTCAGGCTGCAAGAAAGTGCCGAGAGTGATTAACAGAACTCATATATAGTATTATTAAAATAGCTTGGTACACACTCAGCAGAATCACTACGTTCGTTGACGATCTATGTTTCAAAATTTAAAAAAATGAGTATTCCGTCATAAAATAACGAATCTATAAAGAATTTGGCCATACATTGCGTTGTAGACGATGCAATTGTATTTTGAGTTTTGTGACAGGCATACAAAGGCACTGCGTGGACGAAATGCAACG
>CAZVDU010000075.1:10523-14930 GCA_964625615.1 uncultured Pseudoalteromonadaceae bacterium
GGTATGAGATGAAACTACGGTACTACTCAGACGAAATGCAACACATCATGTTCTGGATGTGCTGACAATAGCTTTAGTTTTAATATGCCTTATACTCACCAGCAGTAACGATCACAAAACTTTGTCTCAACACACAAGAGACTAAGCCGAGTGCTAAGCAAAAAAAAATCCAATAATATTAATGGAATCAAAACTTTATGAGCAGACTTGTAATCATTGGAAATGGAGTGGCTGGAGTAACGGTTGCCCGCCATGTCCGAAAGCGCAATGACATGGAGATTTTGATCATATCTTCAGAAACTGAACATTTTTTCTCACGAACCGCATTGATGTACATATTCATGGGACACATGAAGTTTGAACACACCAAACCTTACGAAGACTATTTTTGGAAGAAAAACCGAATAGATCTTAAACAAGGATTTGTATCTAACATTGACACCGACACTAAACGTCTTACCTTAGCGTCAGGAGAAGAAGTTGAGTACTCAGATTTAGTGCTAGCGACAGGGTCAAAGTCAAACAAATTCGGGTGGCCTGGACAAGATCTTCCCGGGGTACAGGGGCTATTTAGCTATCAAGATCTTGAGTTGATGGAAGAAAATTGCCAAAACGCGAAACATGCAATATTAGTTGGCGGAGGATTAATTGGAATAGAGATGGCTGAAATGCTTTTATCTCGAGGGATTGAGGTTACCTTCCTTGTTATGGAAGATCGTTTTTGGGGGAATATCCTACCAAAAGGGGAATCTAAGTTGATACAACAACATGCGGAAAAGCATGGTGTTAAGTTCCGGCTCGAAACCGAGTTAAAAGAAATTGTCGCAGGAGAAGACGGTCGAGCAAAATCTATTATTACCAAATCAGGTGAGGAAATTGCGTGCGACTTTGTAGGACTTTCTGCAGGAGTACATCCGAATATTGATATTGTTTCACAGAGCAATGTTGCAGTTGGACGTGGCATTTTAGTTAACGACTTTCTAGAGACCAATATTCCGGGCGTTTATGCAGTGGGAGATTGCGCAGAAATACAAGTGGCAGAGGGCCGTAATCGTATTGAACCTCTCTGGTACACAGGGAAAATGCAAGGCGAGGCACTTGGCAAAACAATTGCTGGCGAAAGAACTAAGTACGAACGCGGTATCTGGTTTAACTCAGCTAAGTTTTTTGACATCGAGTATCAAACATATGGGTTTGTAGCCAATAATCCTATAGACAATATTTCATCGTTTTTCTGGCAACATCCTACTGAAGAGCTGTGTATACGCATTAATTATCAAACGGACACACAAGTTGTGACAGGTATAAACACGTTTGGTATTCGTATGCGCCACGATATTTGGCAAAATTGGTTAGCCAACAACTGCACCTTAAAATATGTTCTACAGAATTTGAGAGATGCCAATTTTGATCCTGAGTTTTATCGCCGACACGAACAAGATGTACTCAATGCGTTTAATGCTCAACATCCGGATACACAATTATCACTATCTCCCTTGCATTGGTTAACCAAGCGTTTTACTAAGGAGCAAACACATGCAAAATAATCATTTAGCTTGGATAGCCCCCGTCAGAAAATCAGGCTTATCATTATTTTTAGTGGGATTCTTGGTCTTCGTCGGTATGTTATTTGCCAACACTTTCACACTAACTGATAGCGCTTTAACCAGTGCCGTTGGCAATGAATCTCATCGCCAACTGATAAAGCCTCACTTGTCTGAGTTAATGGACACAACAGTTTCGAGTAAAGCTACCTTTATCGAAACCGTTCGTTCGACTTTCAGCAACTACAATGCAACACTCGACGAAAGATATACGATTTCAAGTAGTGATATTGATGGCATCATGGCAGAGGTCAACAGCCTAGGGCATTATGAATTGTCCATGTTGTCTACAGTGTTTAATAACCAAACGGATGAAGCAGCTTATAAAACGAAAAAGCTGACTGACTACACGAACTGGCTTGCAGGTTCGCAAGGAAAACCAATCAGTGAAATTGAGCAGGTTCTTAACGAAAAATCTGCGGAGATAAACGTTAATGTCAGTGATGTAACCAATGGAAAACGCATCTACGAATATGAGACTGGTCAGTACATTTATGCTATTGCTAAAAACGCTTCCTCAGGCGTTGTTGCTAATAATGTAGGGCTATTCTTTACAATATCAATCTTATTAGGAACCTTAGGCGCATTAATGTACATTATCCCAGATAAGTACACAGGCCCTGCAGGGATAAAAAACAACAACATATTTACCAGTTCTGCCACTAATGGTGGTTTGATAGGCATGCTGGCGACAGTATTCTTGGTATCGGTATATATCGCTTTGTACTTTTTCCCAGAGTACATTATCGAATGGGTGTCGTTGGTTGACCCGCTGTTTAAAGTACTAAACGGCAGTGGTGCGGGCTCATGGTCCATTTATGGCTTCATCTATACCCTCGCTATTGTGGTCATGGGTGTACGCATGTTCATAAAATACCGCCATAGTAACTATCATATCGCTAGAACTGGCTCTATCATCTTCTTCCAATCTTGCTTTGCCTTTTTGATTCCTGAGATCCTGATAAAGCTTAACCAACCGTCTACAGATTTAAAAAACATGTGGCCGTTAGACTATGACTTTTTCGATGCATGGAACTTAGATAGTTTAAGTTCAAGCGGTGATATTGGCATGTTCATGTTGGTTTGGGGGATTACTTTATTTGTTATCGGTGTCCCTATTTTCACCTATTTTTTCGGTAAGCGTTGGTATTGTTCATGGGTTTGCGGGTGTGGCGGTTTAGCTGAAACAGCGGGTGATCCATACAGGCAATTATCTAATAAATCGATGACAGCTTGGCGCATAGAAAGGGTCGTAATCCACGGGGTATTAGTATTCGCAGTGGTGATGACAGGCGCAGCCCTATATACCTATTTCAGTGACGTCAAAACTATCGCGGGGATTGACACCTACTCCTTAAGAAGTGCTTATGGTTTCTTGATTGGTGCCCTGTTTTCTGGCGTTGTCGGTACAGGTTTCTATCCTAAAATGGGGAACCGGGTTTGGTGTCGTTTTGGTTGTCCATTAGCAGCCTACATTGGCATGATCCAACGTTTCAAATCACGCTTTCGTATTACAACCAACGGAGGCCAATGTATTTCCTGCGGTAACTGCTCGACATATTGTGAGATGGGTATTGATGTAAGAGCGTATGCTCAGCGTGGTGAAGACATTGTTCGCTCTTCTTGTGTTGGTTGTGGCGTTTGTTCTTCAGTATGCCCAAGAGGCGTATTAAAGCTTGAAAATGGCGCAGCTGAAGCGGTTATTGATCACACGAAGAAAGACGAAACCGTCAATATTGTTCAAATCATGACAGCAGAAGAGCAAAAAGCGCTAGTCAGTTAATGGTTATAGGTATAGTTGATTCAGTTATAGTTTTTTTAATCCTTAACTTTCGTACTAAGACTTAAAATAGACACTAAGCCGATACCCACGTGTGTCGGCTTTTTTAAACCTAGCGAGTTACCAGGAAGCTATAACAGAAAAGCTTTTTATAACTGGCAGTTATTTAACTGCCCTCCCAGCAATAATACCCAAGGTAAATGCATCGGCGAATATAAGGCCGCTTTATCTTGTAATCCTTTAGTACTCTATCTTTGACGCCAGTTGGCGTTAATCAAAAATCAGCCTCAGTATCCGCAAATGCAACAACATGCTGAACATCTAAACGAATGCCAATAAATTCACCTACAGTGTGATTATGATGGCTGGGTGCTAAACACAAGACTTGTTGCTTCGGAGCATCGGCAAGCTCCAGCGTAAACAGAATATGAGACCCGCGAAATGCCTTATCAATCACTTTTGCAGTCAAACGACTAGCATCGTCATGTACAATATCATCTGGCCGAATTAGCACTTTCACTCCATTTTTAGATAATCGAGGAGCTAAGTTTGATGCGAACTCTCCCAAAACCGTCTCCACTTGCCCACGTGTACCTAACTCCCCGTCTATCAACGTCCCTTCGCCAACGAAGCCTGCAATCCAAGGGTTAGCTGGTTGATGGTACAATTCAAATGCAGATCCCCATTGCTGCATGCGACCATGATTCATCACACCAATCAGATCAGCAAAAGCAAAAGCTTCATGTTGGTCATGTGTCACCAGGATAGCTGTGATCTGCTGCTGATTGACAATGCGTCGGATATCGGCAGCTAGTTCTTCTCTCAAGCTGGTATCCAAGCTAGAGAAAGGCTCATCAAGTAGCAAAATATCAACATTTGCTGCTATAGCTCGGGCTAACGCAACGCGTTGTTGTTGACCTCCTGATAGTTCATGGATTTGTCTATGTTCCAAGCCTATTAATCCAACCAGATCTAATAACTCTTTCAATCGTGCTTCTTGTTGATTTTTTGGTTGCTTAAATA
>CAZVDU010000075.1:15030-20522 GCA_964625615.1 uncultured Pseudoalteromonadaceae bacterium
ACGTGTTTGTCATAAGCTATCGACAAATCGTTAACGTCAATCATGTTATTCAAGATATTGATTCATCCATTTTTCTAGCTAACAAAACTATTGGCAACAAGCCAACGATAACAATAGCTATAGCAGGTAATGCTGCATCAACAAGCCGTTCATCTGAAGCCAATTCATGTGCCCTGACAGCCAATGTATTAAAATTAAACGGCCTTAGTATGAGTGTTGCCGGTAGTTCTTTTAAGACGTCAACAAACACGAGAATAAAAGCAGACAGCAAACTTCCTCTTAATATAGGTACGTGCACTTTCATCAAGACTTGACTAGCACTAAGTCCCATGGTTTTGGCACTAGCATCCATTGATGGTTTTATTCGTGATAACCCACCATCTGAGTTTTGAATAGCAACCGCTAAGAATCGGATGGTATAGGCAAATATCAATGCGAATAAGCTCCCAGATAACAATAATCCAGTGCTAATACTGAACGTAGCATCCATAAAACTATCAATTTGGATATCAAACCAAATGAGTGGCATCATCGCACCAACTGCGACCACAGCACCAGGTATTGCATACCCCATACTCGCTATGCGTATAGCTGTTTTCACATCTTTTTTTGGCATAAGTCTTTTTGCATAAGACAAAAATAGAGCGATGACTGTCACCACAAGCGCGGCAATCATTGCTAATGTAAAGCTATTATAAGCAAGCTCAACAAAGGCATCGTCAAAGTTTTCTCGCCAATGGCTAAGTGCCCAGTAGGAAAGTTGGAATAAAGGTATAAGGAAACCAAACAAAAAGGGTATAAAACACAGGCAAATAACCCCAAATTGCTGCTGGGTTGATAAGCGCCGTCTTACAATCGCACGTTGCTGGACACTTGAACTAAAGTACTTACGTTTACGCCGAGAGAAACTCTCAAGCAATATCAGTACAAAAACAAAGGTGCACAAGATAGATGCTAACTGCGCTGCAGCGGCTTGATTTCCCATGCCAAACCAAGTTCTAAAGATACCTGTAGTAAAGGTGTTAACACCGAAATATTTGACGGTCCCGTAGTCTGCCAAAGCTTCCATCATCGCCAATGAAGCACCCGTTGCAATGGCAGGTCTTGCCAGCGGCAACGCTACACGAAAGAAGTAAGCGGCGCCTGAAACTCCAAGGGTTTTACTGCTTTCATAGAGGCTTTTTGATTGCTCTTTAAATGCGTTCAACGCCAACATGTAGACATAGGGATACAAGACCAACACCATCATCAATATGGCTCCTGGTAATGACCGTACTTCCGGAAACCAGTAATCACCATAACTGAGCGAAAACGCTTCTCGAATAAAGCTTTGAAGGAAACCTGAAGAGTCAAGCATACCTGTATAGGTATAAGCTATGATGTATGCGGGTATAGCCATAGGTAGAATGAGTAACCATTGCAATTTATCTCGGCCATAAAAATCAAACTGACTTATAAACCATGCGGCACCCGTTCCAATGAGAGAAACACCGATACCAACGCCAAGCACTAATATTAAAGAATTAATAACGTAGTCCGACAGAACAGTATCAACTAAGTGAGACCAAGTATCCGTTTGTGGTTCTAACCAACTATTGAAAACAACAAGTAGAGGCAGCATAAGTAAAACTGCAAGTAACAGTACACTAACTCGCCAACTCAACATTCCACTCTTCAGAATAAACTCCTACATTTGTGCTACACAAAAGTACTAGGGTACAAGAACGAAAAAAGCCCCAAGTTAGTTGGAGCTTTCATTAACATTCCTGTCAATGACAACGCTTTAACGTACTAGACGCAAAATCGTATCAAATCAATATGACAAAATAACTATTGCCAACCAGCTTTATCCATCAATTTAACGGCTTCGGCGTTTAATTCACCTAACCTCTGAAGTTTAACATTTTCAGCTTTAAACTGACCAAAACCTTTCAGTTCATCACTCCAAGAAACACCTTCAACAACAGGATATTCATTGTTATGTTTCGCATACCAATCTTGCGCTTGTTGCGTCACCATAAACTCCAGTAACTTCTTTGCTGCTGAGGCGTTAGGTGCATTTTTGGCAATACCTGCACCAGAAATATTTACGTGCGCTCCACGGCCTTGCTGATTTGGCCAAAAGACTTTTATCTGTTGAGCGACTTCCCTTTGACTTTCATCATTACCAGAAAGCATTCCAGCTAAGTAATAGGTATTTGCAATAGCAATATCACATTCTCCAGCAACTGCCGCTTTTATTTGATCGCGATCACCACCTTTAGGTTGTCTAGCAAAATTCTTCACGAAATCATTCAACCAAGATTGTGTTTTTTGAGCACCTTCTTGTTCGATAAGACTGGCTATCAAAGATTGGTTATATATGTTGCTTGATGAACGTATGCAAATACGCCCTTTCCATTTTTCATCAGTTAAATCTTCTAATGTAGAGAGATCTGACGCCTTAACTCTGCTAGGCACATACATGATAGGTCTTGCTCTTTTTGTTAAAGCAAACCATTGGCCATCGCTGTCACGCAAATTGCTCGGAATCTTTTGCTCAAGAGCATTGGAACGCGTTGATTGCAACAAACCTTGATCTTTAGCTCTGTGCAAACGACCTACATCTGTTGTGACCAATACATCTGCCGGACTAAACTTCCCTTCTGTTTTGATACGACTAATTAACGCATCTGCACTACCAGTAATTAAATTAACTTCAATACCTGTTTGCTCTGTAAACTGGTCTAAAATAGGTTTAATGAGTGCTTCTTTTCTTGCAGAATAAACATTAACTTCTTCAGAAAAGGCTTGAAACGAAAAAGAACTGGCAATGCAAGTGATTGCGGCAATAACTGCGATGCGGCGCTTCAACATGGCGGCTCCTGTGGATAATGAGTTGGAATTTAATTTAAGCAAGGGTACATCAATTGAGAATAGTTCTCAATTGCGTTTTACTGTTCACTGTGACAATAGTAACGAGTTTTATACAGCATACTAATACTTTAGTCATAAAATATATGAACAGAGCTTATTTTTGAATACAATCCCGAAGCTAAACAACTTTTAAATACAGATATATTGTAAGGTTATGCAGAATAATAATCTGGTCTACAGTACAGACAAAGGGCGAATTAAAGAGCCTAAAGCGAAAGCGCAGCAAAAAAAAGGCGATGGTATCGTCAGAATTAAGCGAGAAACCAAAGGGCGCAAAGGAAAAGGTGTGACGACAGTTCATGGCATAGATATGCAGCCAGAAGAGCTAAAAAAACTATGTTCAACGTTAAAGAAGGAATGTGGAACTGGCGGAGCCGTTAAGGATGGCATTTTAGAAATACAAGGCGATAACAGAGATAAAATTAAAGTCTCATTAGAAAAACTCAACTACACCGTCAAATTCGCCGGCGGTTAGGTATTTTAATTATATATAGAGCCTATGCTCATAATAACTCAGAATTTAAAACCAAAAGGATACATTAATGGACAACATTTCCATTGCAGATCTAAATATCTTGCTGATTGAGCCATCTGATACTCAACGCAAAATTATTACATCCCTCCTGATTAAAGAAAATGTGGGAGAGATAGATCCCGTTTCCTCACTATCTGAAGCAAAAACAACATTAAAAACGCATGGCCCTGACCTGATTGTCAGTGCCATGTATTTCTCTGATGGTACCGCAATAGAGTTACTCAAAGAGGTAAAAAGCAACCCAGAACTAGCATCAATACCCTTTATGTTAGTATCAAGTGAAAACCGCTTATCAAAGCTTGAAGAATATAAACAAGCTGGTGTTGCTGCACTGCTACCTAAGCCCTTTGAGCCGGTTCACCTTAGACGAGCATTAAGTGCGTCAATCGATTTAATTAATTCTGATGAATTAGACCTAGAGCTATTCGATATTCACGAAGTTCGCGTATTGCTGGTTGATGACAGTCGTCTTGCCAGAAATCATATACGCCGCGTACTTGAAGGCATGGGCCTAAAGAAAATTCAAGAAGCGGAGAATGGCGCCGAAGCACTGACCTATTTGAAAGATCAGGCATTTGACTTGGTTGTTACTGATTACAATATGCCGGAGATGGATGGCAGAGAACTCTCTGAATATATCCGGTTTGGGCCAGAAACGGCTCATATTCCTATCATCATGGTTACGTCTGAAGCACAAGACAGTGCCCATATGAGTAATATCCAGCAAACTGGCGTCAATGCTTTATGCGATAAGCCTTTCGAAGCAAGCGAAGTTAGAAAGATGCTCGCAGCATTACTCTCTGAGTAAAAGCATAAAAACGTATTACATTTTTATAACTTAAGAGCTCGGTTAGCCGAGCTTTTTCTTTTCAGGCATTGTCAGAACAAGATTACGACGCAAAGTTTTAATTACGTTCTGAAACAATTTATAGCAAATGATTTGTAAGCTTAGTCTGACCTTCGTGCTCTTTTTATCCATAATAGATATTCGTCAAAGTATGGAAGCCAAAAATTGAGCTTATTATTTTCATCATCTAAGTCTTTCCTAACAGCGCATACATTAGTGTTATTTATCGTTTTAAGTTTTAGTGCGCATGCAACACCAGAATATATAGTACGTGTTAACCAGACATTTGGTACGATGCAAGTCAACGCCTGTTTCGGTGCGGACTTCGATGGCCGCTTAGGTACAGGGCGTTCGAAAGCACACACCTATTTAGAAAGCTTCAAGCAAGATACGAATAACATCAAGCCAAGTGGAAAATATGTATACCTTCAAAAGAGCAATCAACCAATTTGTGTTGATTATGTCGTCAACCTGTCAAAAGCAGTAAAAGATCGCGAAGCTCTCCATGTTAATGACAGTTGGCTTGTTGATAATCGTGCCTGGCTTTGGCGTCCAACGAATAAGCAAGGAATATCCCTTAAATTTATTGATGACGTGACGAATAAGCCAGCAATAGTGTCAGTTCCTTGGCCTAAAGCGGAAAAAGCCAATAGTTATAACGCAGCTAAAACTGCTTTAGGTTGGTCAAGTAAAATGGCATTTGGCAATTTTGATTATGCGGAGTTAAAGGTCAACACTCAATCCGTTAGAGTCGCCATACTAGGTGTTGATAACAAAGCTAAAGTACAAGAACTGAAAGATTGGATTCAACACGGTGCTGAAGCTATTGCTAGTGTAAGCGGCTCTTTCCCCGTCGATAGTGCGCAAATCCTAGTGGCCCCTCTGGGAAGGCGCTCTGAACCTGTACCTTGGGCTGAAGTCCAACGAGCTGGTTTACCAGCCGTACACTTGTACATTGATCAGCATAGGCCTATCGATCAATTTTATGCCGATTGGACATTAACACACGAATTAAGCCACCTACTTCTCCCTCGAGTCAGTGGTTCAGCTAGGTGGGTTTCAGAAGGGCTCGCCAGTTATTATCAAAATGTGTTGATGGCAAGAGCGCAACTTCAAACGGCAGATAAGTCATGGAGAAAGCTTAAATCAGGGTTTGCAAAAGGTAGAAAAGCAGCCAAGAGTACCAGTGTTATA
>CAZVDU010000076.1:0-18243 GCA_964625615.1 uncultured Pseudoalteromonadaceae bacterium
ATGGCAATTATCATGGCGGTGAGTGTTACTGCTATTATGGTCGTTTTTTGGTTAGGGGCTCGTGAAGTGATCAGCGGTGGCGTTTCTGCGGGTGAACTAACAGCCTTTATGTTTTATGCCGTAATGGCGGGTGGTAGTGTTGCGACTATCAGTGAAGTGATTGGTGAGGTGCAAAAGGCCGCAGGTGCAAGCGAGCGCCTCTTGGAATTAATTAATACTCAGTCAATGATTAAAGCACCTCCAATATCTTCAATGTTAGCGACAAAAGTAGAAGGCAATTTATCTTTAAATAATGTGAGCTTTGCCTATCCAAGCGAACCTGGCGTAGATGTTTTATCAGGCTTGGAGCTGGATATTCAAGCTGGTGAAAGGGTTGCGCTTGTTGGGCCAAGTGGCGCAGGTAAGTCGAGCTTATTTCAATTACTTCTCAGGTTTTACGATTGGAATTCGGGAACAATTTCTCTTGATGGTATGGATACAAAAGCGATGGATCCAGAGACGCTTCGACAACAGTTTGCCTTAGTACCGCAAGATTCGGTGATCTTTGCGATGTCGGCTCTGGAAAACATCCGCTATGGAAGGCCTGATGCATCTGAAGCTGAGGTTATAGCGGCAGCGAAAGCAGCAAAAGCAGAAGAGTTTATTGTGGATATGCCAAACGGTTATGACAGTGAACTTGGAGAACGAGGCGTAAGGCTGTCTGGTGGTCAAAAGCAACGTGTTGCCATTGCTCGCGCTATTCTTGCTGATAGGCCGGTTTTACTACTAGATGAGGCAACTAGCGCATTAGATGCGAGTAGTGAGCAACAAGTTAAGCTAGCGCTTGATGAGTTAATGAAAGACAAAACTACCCTTATTATTGCGCACAGATTGCCTACTGTTATTAATGCTGATCGCATTATTGTCATGGATAAAGGGCGTATCGTCGCTATTGGTAAACACCATGAGCTACTTGAGAAAAACGCATTATATAAAGAGTTTGCAGAGCTACAGCTAGTTGGTTAAGTTTCAGAGTTTGTTTAAGAATCAAGAGAGAAAATAGTCCCTGTGAACTAACAGGTACAAAGTTCACAGGGACAAATAGGGAGCAATAGCTCCAAGTGCTGTAAAACAGCAAAGTTTAACTAAACAAGTAATCTAGTCAGTAGGAAACACGAGATAACAAATACTATCTGTCTAATGACTAAGTTTGTTATGTTATACTATAACAGTTGCAAGTCAATATAAAAACTGTAGTAAAGTGTGTATTTGATTGATTAGCGTTGTTCATTATATGTGTAAAGAGCACATAACACTGATCGTTTCATTGCTATGGTTCAAATGTAGAGCGCTATAAGTATTATAGCGCTCTACAGAGTTTAGTTTTTGGATGGATCGTAAGCTAAATACTCATCTCGGCCATCGGCTAGATAGAGTTTCAGCTGTTTTGCAGGAGCTTTAGGGAGATTGACACTTAGCAATAAGCCTGGCGTGTCATTAAAGCTCTGATCTATGCCCAGGCAGTGGAAATCAGCTTCGAGTTTCATGTAATGCTTTAGCAGAACAGGAATATCTTTCGAATCATGCTCTACACAAGCGAGCATTGGCCCGATAGCATCTTTTAGTGGGTAGTCCTTACTGTAATCTTTGATTTCTGGATGAATGTCTAAACTAAAAGGCTTCACAGGTTCAACATCTTTTGTAGGGGTGACTAAAGCGTCCCTAACAAAAGCAGCACTTCGCGTGTCATACAGTTTGCTTATAGATACTGTTCCATACAATGTTCTGTATCGAGGATGATGACACATAAAAGTACTTATACCGCGCCACAACATAAATAAGGCATGGAAACTTCCTTGATATTCTTTGACGATAAACGATCGACCCATTTCCAAGCAAGGCTCTTTTTGGTTGATAAAGTTAGGGCCAAACTTGAACATTTTCGATAAATACAAATTATCTAGATTGCCGTCTTTTAGCAGTACATCTGTTTGTCCCATACGATAAGCGCCTACAAGCTTACCGCTGTTTTTATTGATAGCAAACAAGTGAGTGTAGGTAGCGTCAAAATGATCAGTATCGATAGGCTCTCCACTACCTTCATTGAGCTCCCTGAAAGTAATTTCGCGTTGCCGTGCTATCTCTTGAAGTGTTTTAGGAAGATCTTTTTGGAACCCATAATAAACGGCATATTCACTTCGGTAGTCAAGCAGGTGGTTCTCGGCAGGTAGTTTTGAAATTTCCTCTAGAATGTCGTTTGCTGATGTTTCTTCTGCAAGAGGCTTTAACTGTGTTACCGGGTCAGGAGCCCAAGCTTGCCTACTTGTTGGGTCTTGAGCATAGCTCAATGCCCTGCATAAGTCAGTGGCAGCACGATCATCCTTTTGTTTACTTAATGCTTTTGCTTTAACTGGATTACCCGTAAAAACATTAATTGTTGCTCCTTTTTTGCCGAGTAATTCATGTGCCAACCTCAACATACGCAAGCGGTAATAGATCCGACCTAAATTATAAAAGAGCTTGCTATTGCGCCCTTCGATAAATATGGGCAGGTAATCAGCATCACACGATTGCACAAGGCGACCTACAACCCTATTCCATTCGTGTTCACTAATACGCTGCTTTTCAGGTTGATAATAAGATACTCGGCCAGCGGGGAACATCATGAGAGCTCCACCTGATTGCAGGTGCTTTTTGCACTGACGAAGTGACGGACCGTTTTTGGGGTTACGCTCTGATAGCGGGTTAGTGAAGATAAAATAATCCTGAATTTCAGGAAACAACCTCAACCCTTCGTTAGCTAATACTTTTAGGTCGGGTCTTATGCGGCTAATATAAAGCGCTAAGATTACACCTTCGATACCACCGAAAGGGTGGTTTGACGCAATCATCACCGGGCCTGTTCTAGGAATTTTAGCCTGAAGTTCTTCAATGCCGTTGATTTTTAAATTCAAGGCTTTAAGCAGCAGCTTTTCTGAAAACTCGTCTCTGGGCAATCCGTGCATGGCATTATCGGTGTAGAGCGCATTGAGTTTTTTAACACCTAAAATAAAATCCATTAATTTAATGGCAAACTTCATTACACCCTTTGTTTTTTCGGGAGGCATAATATTGGCAATAGAAATGGTTTTAAACGCAGACATATCTTCTTTTGGTATTCATCATTAGGGTTATAGGACCGCAGGGCAGCTAATTAAATTCTTTAAATAAAGCTGCTCAAGCCAATTAACTGATCATACCACTAATTTTGTTTGTTTTTTAGCGCATTAGTTCGAAAAACTGCGCACCTCATATAGCAATACTTTCTTGGATAGATTGGTATCAATACAACTCAAGGTTATACTAGGGGCATCATTATCAGACGATTTTTAAAGATGAATAAAATCACACTCCAAACCCCTGATGATTGGCATTTACATTTTCGCGATGGCCAAATGCTTCAAGAAACTGTGCCTGCAACAGCACGTTGTTTTAAACGAGCTATTGTTATGCCGAATTTGGTTCCACCTGTTGTCAACGCTGAATTGGCAATGAGCTACAAGCAGAGAATTCTGGAAGCTAGTCCCGAAGGTTCTGATTTCGAGCCATTAATGACGCTTTACCTGACAGACAAAACGACGACGAAGGATATTGTTGATGCAAAGCAGGCAGGCGTCGTTGCTGTTAAGTTGTACCCTGCAGGAGCAACAACTAATTCTGATGCTGCGGTTAAAGGTGTTATGCAGCTTTATCCTGTATTTGAAGAAATGGCTAAACAAGGTATGTTGCTGTTAATTCACGGTGAAGTCACCGAATCACACATCGATATTTTTGATCGTGAAAAAGTGTTCATTGATCAGCAAATGACACGCATTGTTGACGACTTTCCTCAGTTAAAAATAGTCTTTGAGCATATAACAACTAAAGATGCGGTTGATTTTGTAAAAGCAGGTCCAGATAACCTCGCAGCGACTATAACGCCTCAGCATCTCATGCTGAACAGAAACGATATGTTGGTAGGCGGTATTAGACCACACAACTATTGTTTGCCTGTGCTTAAACGTCAGATACATCAAGAAGCTTTACGTAATGTAGTTGCGGCAGGCCATAAACGCTTTTTCTTGGGTACTGACTCGGCACCACATGAAAAGCACCTCAAAGAAAACTCTTGTGGGTGTGCAGGGTGTTATAGTGCATGGAGTGCTATTGAACTCTATGCGCAAGTATTTGAAGAACTTGATGCGTTAGAGCATTTAGAAGGATTTGCGAGCCATAACGGTGCCGATTTCTATGGCCTTCAGAGAAATGAAGGCTATATCACGTTGATCAGAGAAGATTGGCAAATTCCAGAGCAAATTACTCTACCTAACGGAAACGATATTGTACCGTTTCATGCAGGACAAACCGTGCGTTGGAAGTTAACGTCGAACTAGGATTGTATGTCCTGAATAGCTAATGACAGACAAGTATAAGTATTAAATAGGAGCAGAATAGTAATGAATGGTAGAACGTATATGGCTGATGACGAAACTTATCAGAATATGTATCAGGCGTCAGTAGCAGACCCGGCTGCATTTTGGACAGAGCAAGCCAAAATGGTGGATTGGAAGACGTTTCCTACCAAAATTAAAAATACTTCTTATGCTCCCGGTAATATAGACATTAGATGGTTTGAAGACGGCGAGTTAAATATCAGTGAAAACTGTATTGATAGACACCTTGCCACTCGCGCTCAAGATACAGCGATTATCTGGGAAGGTGATACGCCGGACACTGATAAGCATATTAGTTTTCAAGAACTGCACGATGAAGTTTGTAAGCTGGCTAACGGGTTAAAGACATTAGGCGTTAAAAAAGGCGACCGTATTGCTATTTATATGCCTATGGTTCCTGAGGCTGCTTATACTATGTTTGCTTGTGCGCGCATCGGCGCTGTGCACTCTGTTATTTTTGGTGGGTTCTCACCCAATGCGATTGCTGATCGTATCAATGATTGCCAAGCTAAGGTCATTATTACCGCTGATGAAGGTCGTCGTGGTGGTCGCGCAGTTCCACTGAAAGCGAATGTTGATAGCGCATTGGAGAACGGCCGTTGTCCAACAATTACTTCGAATATCGTCCTAAAGTGCACAGGTTGTGAGGTTTCAACAAACGATGTAGATATTTGGTGGCATGAATTGGTATCCGATTGTGCCAGTGAATGTGTGCCTGAAGTCATGAATGCGGAAGATCCATTGTTTGTCCTTTATACTTCAGGCTCAACCGGTAAACCCAAAGGCGTTTTGCATACAAGTGGTGGCTATTTGCTATACGCTGCCATGACGCACAGGTATATCTTTGATTATCGCCCTGGAGAAGTCTACTGGTGTGCCGCGGATGTCGGTTGGATCACCGGACATAGCTATATTGTTTATGGTCCGTTAGCGAATGGCGCAACCACCTTAATGTTTGAAGGCGTACCCACCTACCCGGACGAACGCCGCATTGGTCAAATTGTTGATAAACATCAGGTTAACATCCTCTATACGGCCCCAACTGCCATTAGAGCTTTAATGGCAAAAGGTGATTTTGCGGCGCAAGGCTCTACAAGGGATAGCTTAAGGCTCCTTGGCTCAGTGGGTGAGCCTATTAACCCTGAAGCTTGGCAATGGTATTTTGAAACAATAGGAAACAGTGACTGTCCCATTGTTGATACTTGGTGGCAAACTGAAACGGGGGGCATTATGATCACACCATTACCAGGGATGAGTTGCCAAAAGCCCGGTTCTGCAACCCAGCCTTTCTTTGGTATTCAACCAGCGTTGGTTGATAGTGACGGTAATGAATTAGAGGGCAGTGTGGATGGTAATCTTGTCATAAAAGACAGCTGGCCAGGTCAGGCTCGCACATTGTGGGGTGATCACGAACGTTTTGAACAAACCTACTTTAGCACTTATAAAGGCGTGTACTTTAGTGGTGACGGCTGTCGCCGAGACGAAGACGGAGATTATTGGATAACAGGTCGTGTTGATGACGTGCTGAATGTATCTGGTCATCGGCTTGGAACGGCTGAAATCGAGAGCGCACTTGTTGCACACTCTGCGATCGCAGAAGCAGCTGTGGTTGGTTATCCTCATGATATTAAAGGGCAGGGCATCTATGTTTATGTCAGCCCGGTTAAAGGCTATGAGGTCTCTGATGAGTTGACTAAAGAGATTCGCAATTGGGTGCGCACAGAGCTAAGTCCAATTGCAATGCCGGACATGGTGCAGTGGACAACAGGACTACCTAAAACGCGCTCTGGTAAAATTATGCGTCGCATATTGCGTAAGATTGCAGCAAACGATTATGCGAATTTAGGTGATACGTCAACATTGGCAGATCCAAGTGTTGTTGATAATTTGATAGATAATCGCTTAAATAGATAGGTCGTTGTTCGCTTAGAAAACAAAGGCGCAGTGAATGCGCCTTTTTTATGTCTATGAGCGTTCAGTGCTTATTAGTCTTCGACCTTCTTAAATTTGAAGACGAAACGATCGGTTGCACCTCTCAAGCCCTGCGAGAATACATTTTGACTGTAATCATCGTTCGCATTACGCAAATAGAAAGCCTCTTCTACAAGTCTGAATCCTGCTTGTTCCATTTGATAGAGAACAATATTGGGATCGATACGGTGTGTATCATTAGCTGGCGCATAGCCTGAGCCAGCTGGGGCTGCGTGATCTATAATCACAAGTACACCGTCGTCTTTCATTGCATTTCTAATGTTTTCGAAAGCTGCTTTGTAATCGACTACTTCGTCACGTAACTTAACAACATTGCCTTCTCGATCTGTTGTTTGGGTGAAAAATAAATCATGATAGTTAAGCGCAGTGAAGACAACATCTAGACTCTTAGCTGGGATATCCATATCTTTTAGAGCAACTTCATCTAAACGAGTGACATTCGGTAAGCGATCACCTTTTGTGCGCTCGATCATTCGGGCACCCGCAAAGCGCCATATGACTTCGTCGTTTTGTGCGTAAACCTTACCAGTTGATCCTACCGCTAGTGAGAATAGCTCGCTGTACCAACCACCGCCAGCGAAAATATCCAGCACATTGTCACCTTCGCTAACACCAGTGAAAGCCATAATTTTTTCTGGTTGGCGAGCAGCATCGCGGCCTACATCGGCTTCAGGGCGGCTGTTAGCAGATAAAAGCTGAGTGATATCTGTTTCGGTTAAATTGGGCTTGGCCGTTAAAGAAAAACTCACTGCTAAGCTCGCTGCTGTCAGCAGTAGGGTTGAAGGTTTCATAGTAGTCCTAAGGTGTCTTGAATTATTCGCATAATTTATGCAACAGACAGCTCAATGTCCAACTGAAAATCATAGATAAGCCATAACTTTTTTATCACTGAGACTTATGTTTACAAACCATTTGCTCTAAGAACCAGCGAGGTATCTATCTAAGCAGTTTGCAAATTGCTGTCGATCTGTTTGGCTTAAAGGAGGTGGGCCACCTGATTCAATGCCACTGGAACGCATAGTATCCATAAAATCTCTTATATTGAGACGTTGTCGAATGTTCTCTTTGGTAAACAACTCACCTCTTGGACTTAGTGCTGTTGCGCCTTTATCGATGACCTCTGACGCTAATGGAATATCACTGGTAATGACCAACTGTCCTGCCTCGACACGCTTCACTATCTCATCATCAGCAATATCAAACCCCTTCTCCACTTGCATAAAATTTAGAAAAGCTGAAGGAGGGAGTTTAAGATAATGGTTAGCAACAAAGGTCGTGAGTGTTTTCGTGCGTGCCGCTGCGCGATACAAAATCTCTTTGATAGCTACAGGGCAGGCGTCGCCATCTACCCATATCTGTTTTTGCGATGACTCAGTCATGATTTTACTCTTATCGGCTTTTATGTGCCAAGGTATGTGCGTTCTTTTCCCAATTTTGGCCGTCGAAGTCCACTATCGTTTTCTGAGGTATAGGAGTATCCAGACAGTTAATATTGATATCGATACCGTCTGGGTTTGAACGTGGTGTATAGAAGGGTTTAACCCCACAGTTTTTGCAAAATGTATGTTTCGCGATACCACTACCAAATGTGTAGGTAGATAAGTGTTCTTTACCTGATATGAGTTCGAATTTTCTTAACGGAACAATAAGGTGTAAATATCCAGACTTACTGCAAATGCTACAGTTGCAGCGCTCGACCTCAAGATGTTCTTCAGCTTGGACAGAAAATCTAATGCTACCGCAATGGCAGCTACCTAAATATTCCATTAATTTTTCTTAACCTATTTGTGCTATTGAAAAAGCTCATGCACAATCTTACCAGTTGACTGGCAAATAGCTTCTGGTTTTATTGAGGAATTTACGATGAGTGTTACTGTTCTGGCGTTTACTGCTTATGTATTTCTAACCCTGATCCTGTTAGTGGCGCTGGTGAGTGCCCGTACGCTCATTGTGATGGGTGGTAAAAAAGCACCCAATGAGTTTAAGCCTGATGCTAGTGGTGAATCCTCATTCGTACAAAGATTGACGAGAGCTCATGCTAATGTGATTGAATGTTTTCCATTTGTTGGAGGCTTGCTGTTGCTCGCCGTTGCCATGGATAAACCATTTATTACCGACGGTTTGGCGCCTTATGTCATATTAGCGCGCCTCGCACAGACATTGACACACCTTGTTTCTGTCAGCGCTATTGCTGTGCAAATTCGATTCGCCTTCTTTTTAGTCCAAGTTGCCATATGCCTATACTGGTGCGCCAAAATATTCGGCAGCATGTTGTAACCGGTATGTCTTGGCTGACTAAGAAATGTGGTGAATATACTCGGACGTTGGTATTTTTCTGTGCTGCGTTGTCTGGTGTTCAAATACCGGCCTTTATCGGTCAATTTGAAACAATCGTTGAGCAACGTTGGCAAGAAGCGAATCTAGCGCTTGCACCATTCCAAAAAGATGCGCAAAGGTACAGTGAGGGAAGCTTGCCTACGCTTATTGAGCGGTATCGTAAAAACACTGATCCAGCCATTCGCGATGGTGGTGAAAATATCCATCAGCTTTGGCAAAGAGAACAGCAACTTATGCAGTTAGTGGCAGGCTTATCAGGCACTTTGATCAGCGATATCCGGCAAATTGTGATTTACCCTAATCGTCCCTTATTGGATCAAACCTGGCGTGCTTATGACTTTGTTGTGCCTTTTACAATAACTGCGATGGTCACTGGTTTAATCCTCGGGTTTTCAGTGATGCTACTGGCCGATCTGTTGCTGCTTTGTTTGGTGAAGTTGTTTGGAAGAAACAAGTTATCAGCCCAAGCCTAAAAAAGTAAACACGCTCTGCATGAGAATTCTAGATGAAAAAAATAGTATGCTTTTGGTTACTCATATTTAGCCACCTTGCACTGGCAGAAGATGAGTGGCACGCGTTATTAAATAAGAGCTTAAGTGATTGGGACACATATATTAGTTTTAAGCATAAGATTAGCTATGACGGCTCTGCACCTAAGGATGAAAAGGGTACCCTGATTCTACCCATCGGATTGAACACAGGTAATAGCGAACTCAACGTTTTTACAACACTTGAGGAGGAGGGGCAAACGGTTCTTAGGGTTAGCGGTGAATACTATGGTGCTGTGACGTCTAAACAGGAGTACCAGAACTATCACCTAAAACTTAAGGTCCGTTGGGGTGATAAAAAGTGGGAACCTCGTATCAACAAGCTTAAAGATGGCGGGATTTTATATCATGCTGTTGGGGAGCATGGTAAGGAACACTTTCGTTCTTGGATGGTATCTCAAGAGTTTCAGATTATGCAGGGGCACATGGGTGACTATTGGAAACAAGCAACAACTGCTATCGACGTGAGAGCTTACTTACCCGAGTACATTATGAACCCTGTTGCTGATGAGTCTCAACCTTTTATCGCTGTGGGAGAAGGCGAGAAAGTAGAAGGTTTTGTTTTGCGCAAGGAAAATCACGAACGTCCTCATGGACAGTGGAATCAACTCGAACTGATCACCTTTAATGGTAAAAGTCTTCATATTGTTAATGGTCATGTTGTTATGGTTCTGCAGAATTCTCGCAATGTGCTTGAGCACGGAACGGAACCACTGATTAAAGGTAAGTTGCAGCTACAAAGCGAAGCGGCTGAAGTGTTTTATAAAGATATCTTGATCCGTGAGATTGGTAGTTTACCCGAACAGTATAGGCGCTTCTTTCAGTAGAACTTTTCAGTGTATGCAATATTCGTGAGTATAGATTGCCTGAGTTTTAGCATATAATACGGACACTATAGAATGGCATACGTTAAGCACATGCTGATGCCCATTTCGACATACCGCAGGGACTAAAAGACCCAACTATTGGATTATTCATGTTTTCTTTTTTTGAAAAACTCACGCAGCCGTTCCCCGGTAGTGAGCCTACTCAGCCACCTAAACAGCTAGTTGCTTTTTGTTTGCATTACTCAAAAGGTATGCTGGGCATTTTGCTTGTTGTGTCTTTTCTTAGTGCTGCGATTGCCATTATGGAAGTCTCTTTATTTGGTTTTTTAGGCCAATTAGTTGACTGGTTTAGTGAACGCGATCGCACTACGTTTCTCCGGGAAGAGTCGACAACATTAATATTAATGGGGACGCTGGTTCTCATTATCCTGCCGGGTATCGTTGTTCTGCAGTCATTTCTGACGCACCAAACATTACTGGGTAACTTCCCGATGAAAATTCGCTGGCAAGCGCATCGGTTTTTAATGGGGCAAAGCTTAGGCTTTTTCCAAAACGAATTTGCCGGGAGAGTCGCCACCAAGGTAATGCAGACGTCCTTGTCTGTGCGTGAGAGTGTGATGAAGTTACTCGACATATTCGTGTATGTGAGTGTTTACTTCTTCAGTATTGTTTTTCTGGTAGCGTCTGCGGATTGGCGGCTTAGTTTACCTTTGATCGTTTGGTTTTCTATTTATGTCGTTATTTTAAAGAAGCTTGTGCCTAAGCTTAAGCAAGTTTCGCAAAAACAGGCCGATGCACGTTCTATGATGACCGGGCGAATTATCGATAGCTACACCAATATAACGACCGTTAAGTTATTTGCTCACGCCAAACGTGAAAGCGAATATGCTAGAGAAGGTATGGAGGATTTTCTGCATACCGTTTATCCGCAAATGCGTTTGGTTACAGTGCTGAATGCGTGCGTTTGGTTTAGCAACTCTTTACTGATTTTCTCTATTTCAGCGCTATCGATCTATTTCTGGATAAACAACATTGTTAGCGCTGGCGATATCGCAATTGCCGTTAGCTTGTGTTTGCGTCTAAACGGCATGTCGCAATGGATCATGTGGGAAGTGTCTTCTTTGTTCGAGAATATTGGTGCCGTACAAGATGGTATGAACACCTTATCGATACCGGTAGATATTAAGGATAAATCTGATGCTAAGGCATTGGATATGACAGGTGGTGGTATTGAATTTAAGGATATTCATTTTGCCTATGATGAAAAGAATCGAGTATTCGAAAACCTCAATATCGATATAAAACCTGGTGAAAAGGTTGGGCTTGTTGGTCGCTCTGGTGCCGGTAAGTCAACGTTGGTGAACCTGTTGTTAAGGTTCTATGACGTACAAAAAGGGCAGATTCTGATCGATGGGCAAGACATTAGTGACGTTAAACAGGAGAGTCTGAGAGAGCATATCAGTATGGTGACGCAAGATACATCGCTGCTGCATCGTTCTGTGAGAGATAACATTCTCTACGGTAAATTAGATGCGTCTGATGAAGAAATGCTGCAAGCCGCTAAAAATGCAGAAGCTGATGACTTTATTCATCACTTGTCTGACATGCAAGGCCGAGTTGGTTATGACGCGCATGTTGGTGAACGTGGGGTTAAGCTTTCGGGTGGTCAGCGTCAACGTATCGCGATTGCGCGGGTGATGCTAAAAGATGCACCCATTCTTGTCTTAGATGAAGCAACCTCAGCACTAGACTCTGAAGTAGAAGCGGCCATACAAGAATGTTTAGATCGGATGATGGAAAATAAAACCGTGGTCGCTATTGCTCATCGGCTATCAACCATCGCTCAGATGGACAGGTTATTGGTTGTTGATGAGGGGAAAGTAGTCGAATCCGGTACACATGCAGAATTACTTGCCAAAAAAGGTATTTACGCCAATTTGTGGGCACATCAAACCGGTGGGTTTATTGGTTTAGAGTGATTATACATTACTCGTAACACACTATAGTTCGGCAAAACGCTATGGTGGTGCAGGGTAATCTTCTGCAAAAGGTAATAGCTTAGCGGGGGATACTCCGCTTCTCAATTTTTGAAAAAATTTAAAGGGTAAATCAATGCGCTCACCTTTGCCGTGCAGCGAGTAGATAATGCCTGAGCGTGTTTTAACCGCCGGTGGAATAAATTTAACGACAGGGCTAGAACATACATATTGGCCTGGTTCGAATCGACCAGAAGCATCCATCATGACGTTACCCCAAAGCACACGCCCCCACCATTCAGATAGGTCAATACCTTGTTCATCACCATATAGATGGACGAGATACCACTTCTCAATCAGTGTCATATTTTATCCTTATGTGATGAAGTTGATTGCTAGTATAGACCGGTTAGCCCTTAATACCTTTCGTATTTATATTAACAAACACGCGTTCAACAGGCCCTAGTTGCTAACTTAATATGAACAGCTTGGAGGGGGGCTGTGCCATTAACAAAAGCGCGATGCCCTGTAATAGATATATCCTCAACACTCTGCAATAAGTAATCAGCTGCTATAAATTGTTGCCCTGCGGTGAAAGTTTTACTCTCTCCTGAGCGTAACTCAAGTGTAATCTGTCCTTGCAACACAATAATAAGTGTTGGGTCACCTGCAGTGTGCCAGTCACTCTTGTAGCCGATTTGGCTGGTTCTATGTCTAAAGTTAAGTGCTTGTTGTCTCTCAGAGATAAACATACCACCGTGATCGGTTAACGGGTGTTGAATTTGGGTGAATATCGAACAACCCTCTTCATCGATAGTGATCATATCAATTAGGACGTTCGTAGTAATATCACTCGCTAAAAGCGAGTTGCTAGGATTTTGATTCATGAGGTAAATTAGCAGCTAAGCGTAGAATGATGGTCGCCATTATGCAAAATGGTGCCGAAGGCTTCAATCGAGGATTTGATGATGGTGGTTATTGAGTCGAATAATGGTTTCCCACAGTTTATCTTGACTCCCAATCGATCCGCTAATTGGGTACAGACAAAACACCTCTTGTATGTGCTGGCTTTCACATCACTTGGGATTGGAGCAGCATGGAGCTTTATGGGTGCATGGGTAATTCTGCCATTCGCTGGCTTTGAAGTCGGATTGTTAACTTTCCTTATGCACAGGGTTTGTTTTGCCACTTATCAGCAACAAGTCATTCGTATTCGGGAGAATGATGTTGTTATCCAACTTGGGGTGTACAAGCCTGCAAGAGGTTGGCACTTAAATAAATCATCCACACGTATCATTGTGACGGAGCCTAATCATATTGATGACCCTGTAGGATTATCTCTGAAGGATGACAAACACACGGTTGAGTTGGGTAATTTTCTCAATATAGACGACAAGCAATATGTGCTTGAAGAGTTAAAGCAACTCGGATTAAAAACGGTAAAGGTTGATAAAGCCACTCAAGTAGATTTTTGATTACTCGTTGCACATATGTGGATTGGTATTCACGAGCTGTGTTACTACTAACGAGCGTAAATTCGCAACAATTCGTCTAAGTAATGTTTTCGAAGAGTTTGTTTTTCAGGCATAATATGCGCCGCATTTTTCGGGCTTGTATAACCCTCTCTCAATCAGGAATAGAACATTGCTTACTACTGCCAACATCACCATGCAATTCGGTGCTAAACCGCTTTTTGAAAACGTTTCAGTTAAATTTGGCGAAGGTAATCGTTATGGCTTGATTGGTGCCAATGGTTGCGGTAAGTCGACCTTTATGAAAATTCTGGGTAAAGATCTTGAACCTAGTGCAGGCAATGTTTCCAAAGATCCTAACGAGCGGATAGGGAAATTGAAGCAAGACCAGTTCGCTTACGAAGAATATAGCGTTATCGATACTGTTGTTATGGGGCATGAAGAGCTGTGGGCTGTTAAATCAGAGCGTGATGCGATTTACGCTAAGTCAGAGATGACTGACGCAGATGGCATACGTGCAGGAGACTTAGAAGCTGAGTTTGCCGAAATGGATGGTTATACGGCTGAGTCTCGTGCCGGTGAGTTATTGATAGGTGTAGGTATCCCCGTAGAGCAACATTATGGCCCGATGAGTGAAATTGCACCAGGCTGGAAATTAAGGGTACTACTGGCACAGGTGCTCTTTGGTGACCCTGACATCATGCTACTTGATGAACCTACTAATAACCTTGATATTAATACGATCAGATGGCTTGAAGGTGTACTAAGTGAGCGTCAGTGCACCATGATTATTATTTCGCATGACCGTCATTTCTTAAATAGCGTTTGTACGCATATGGCAGATTTGGATTATGGTGAGCTAAGATTGTTTGCGGGTAACTACGATGAATACATGACCGCTGCAACTCAAGTGCGTGAACGTTTGTTATCAGACAATGCCAAGAAGAAAGCACAAATTGCTGAGCTGCGTACTTTTGTCAGCCGTTTCTCTGCTAACGCATCTAAGTCAAAGCAGGCGACTTCACGTGCTAAACAGATTGATAAAATCCAGCTTGAAGAGGTTAAGCCGTCAAGTCGTCAGAATCCTTATATTCGTTTTGAACAAGAAAAGAAATTGCATCGCCAAGCTCTTGAGATTACTGGATTGGCGAAGTCTTTCGATGCTCCCTTATTTTCTAATTTAGATCTAATGCTCGAAGTCGGCGAGCGTGTTGCTGTTATTGGGCCCAATGGTATTGGTAAAACAACCTTACTGAAATGTCTCGTCGGCGATTTAGAGACTGATAACGGCGACATAAAATGGTCCGAGAATGCCAATATTGGCTATTATGCGCAGGATCATGCTGCCGAGTTTGAAACAAACAAAAACCTGATGGACTGGATGTATCAATGGGGGCAAGAAGGCGATGACGAGCAAGTCATGCGTTCAACGCTTGGGCGTTTACTGTTTTCTCAAAATGAAATTACTAAGACGGTAGATGTAATATCAGGTGGTGAACAGGGGCGGATGCTCTTTGGGAAGTTGATGCTGCAAAAGCCCAATATTATGGTGATGGACGAACCAACTAACCACTTGGATATGGAATCGATTGAGTCGCTGAATTTAGCCTTAGAAAATTATCCGGGGACGTTGATTTTTGTGAGCCATGATAGAGAGTTTGTATCATCTTTAGCGACACGCATTATCGAGCTTACGCCTACAGGTATCGTTGATTTCCACGGTACATATGATGAGTACCTGAGCAGCCAGGAAGTATAGCCAAATGAGCAAACTTCAGAACAAAACCTTGATCTAGATCAGTATAGAGTGCACTAAGATTTCATAAACTATCGCTGAGTTAAACAGTTGGAGATAGTCATGTGGGATCTTATCTTAACAGACCCAGTCGCTTGGGGTTCAATCCTTGGTATTGGTGTTGTCGTCGCTATTTGTGGTTACTATTTGTATCTGTTCATGCATAACGTTAACGAAAACTTGTAGCGCTAGAACCTCAACAGCATTTCTGCGGCAGTGCAGGTACATAAGTCACCACAGACGGGACAGTCGTAACCATCATTTATGCTTAGGTGTTGCCATTTATTGGGGTGTTCTTTGACAAGCTTGCCGCCACACTTTGAAAAGTATTTATAGGCGCTGTTACCTGGGCTGGCAAGCCAGATATGTGCAAGACCGGCGCTACAACCTTGTTTTTTAGCCTCTTCTGATGACAGTCTAAGCAATGCTGAACCAATCCCTTTGCCTTGATAGTCTGGGTTAACTGTATTGCATTTAAAGTAACAGATTTCCTGCTTTGGCTTTTCCCAATGTTCTGGAGAACACCATTGATCGGTTTGCCAGTGAGGCGCAGCAAAGGTGATACGGAATCCAATCAGCCTAGTGTTATCGAATGCGACCCAACTCGCATTAATGCCATTGAACAATGATCGTTGGAGGTAATCGTGGCATTTATCCATGTCGAGGTAATTATCACCATGCACATTGTTAGCTAAGTGAATAACATCATTGAAGTGTTTGGGCGTAAATTGTTCGTAGTGGATAGTTTTCATTGACGTGTCAGAGGGATATTGAGTTAGCTTTATTTATTGTTCTACTTTTGTTGATGCCAATACTTCGTTAATAAAAGCAAAGGCTTGCGCCTGGTTTTCAAATAACCTTTCTTCGATAGATGACTCTATTCTCAACTTGCGTCTCATCTTTTGTAATTGGTTTTTAGCAACAGGCGAGTTTATGCAATAGGTATCAACAATGCAGCCATTACTCATGCATTGCTTGTAAGCATTAGTGATGACGCTATCAGCGTCATAGGTTGATGCATCAAAGTCTAACGCACAGGCAAAATAGCCCCAAGGTCTGCCGATTAAGTTTTCTGAAGCAGCTATAACATCATTTACATAGCTTTTACTCAAACTTAGGCCCATAGCACCTTTGAGTGTGATATTTAAAATACGGCCTTGTATTTCAATTGTGTAGCTACCGTACTTGTCATTTTTCGACCATGTTATCAAATTGAAACAATCCTTATCCTCTGCTTATTTAGCGACAGGCCTATTGTTTTTCCGCCAGTCTGTCATATCACCTGCTAGGTGTTGAAGCTGTGTAAAACCAGCCTCCTGAAGTACTGACATCGCTTTACGTGCTCTAATACCTGTTTCACAATACACAACGACAGGTTTGTCTTTAAAAGACTGTAATCCAGCTAAATGTAGCTCAATATCTTTATGAGGTACAAGTATCGCACCAGGCACATGACCCTCATCATATTCACTCTTTGTACGAACATCCAAAATCAGACGGCGTGTATCTGGCGTCGATAAAAGTGTTTCCGGTGATATATCGACAATGTCAGCACTCTTTGAAAAAAAACTAAGCAAAGCTGATAGCAAAATCAAATACCTCATTAGCATAGTACTCCTGAGAGTCAGTATAAATCGTTCTTGCGAAGACAGGGGAACCTTTGCTTCCCCTGTTGTATGCATTTTTAGTAGCGATATGTTTCGGGCTTGTAAGGGCCTTCAACAGCAACGTTAATATAATCTGCTTGTTCTTGGGTTAGTGTCGTTAATACACCACCAAAGCCTTGAACCATATAACGCGCAACTTCTTCGTCTAAATGCTTAGGTAAGACTTCCACTGACATTGCTGCTGTTTGTTGCTCTGCTGACATATTGGCAAATCCTTCACCAAACAAGTAGATTTGTGCAAGGACTTGGTTCGCAAAAGAGCCATCCATGATGCGTGATGGGTGGCCTGTTGCATTGCCTAAGTTAACTAATCGACCTTCAGAAAGTAGCAACAAATGATCACTAACATCATCACTACGATAAATTTTGTGAACTTGAGGCTTAACTTCGTCCCACTTCCAGTTGTCGCGCATGTAGGCCGTGTCGATTTCGTTATCGAAGTGACCGATATTACATACAACAGCACCTGACTTTATAGTGCTGAGCATTTGTGCATCACACACATCAGCATTACCTGTCGTAGTGACAATAAGGTCAGTTTTTGACAATAATTCTTTATTGATACCGTCGACAGTGCCTGTTTTTACACCGTCAATGTAGGGTGATACTACTTCAAAACCATCCATACATGCTTGCATCGCACATATAGGGTCTATCTCAGCAACTTTAACGATCATGCCTTCTTGCATTAATGACTGGGCTGACCCCTTACCAACATCGCCGTAACCAACAACAAGCGCTTTTTTGCCAGCCAGAAGGTGATCGGTAGCGCGTTTTATGGCGTCATTCAAGCTGTGGCGGCAGCCGTATTTATTATCATTTTTGGATTTGGTGACAGAGTCGTTTACGTTAATAGCTGGAACTTTCAGTTCACCTTTTTCAAGCATTTCTTGTAAACGGTGTACACCTGTTGTGGTTTCTTCTGTGATGCCGTGCACATTATCAAGCACTTGCGGGTACTTTTCGTGCAGCATTGCTGTTAAATCACCGCCATCATCCAACACCATATTGGCAGTCCAAGGTTGACCATCGACCAAGATGGTTTGCTCCAAGCACCAGTCATATTCTTCTTCTGTTTCACCTTTCCAGGCGTATACAGGAACACCAGCTGCTGCAATAGCGGCGGCAGCATGGTCTTGTGTTGAGAAAATATTACATGAAGACCAGCGAACTTCTGC
>CAZVDU010000076.1:18343-20294 GCA_964625615.1 uncultured Pseudoalteromonadaceae bacterium
AAGTATGAGAGTTTGTGTACGTTGCTCTAATCTAGCACCGAAACTCGACACACATTCAGCTGCACTGCGGCTGGCTAGTTTGCCAGCTTGTTCGATAGAAAGGCCGTTTGTCAGGCCATATAAAAAAGCCCCCGCATAGGTATCACCTGCGCCAGTGGTATCTACGGCTTTTGTAGAAAAAGGTTCAATAAGTGTTTCTTCACCATTTTGATAAATGGTAGAGCCTTCTTCGCCACGTGTAAGGACTAAGCACTTTGTTCGCGTTAGGATAGATGATATGCCGGTTTCCAGATCTCCGCCAAAATCAGTCGCTTCGTCTTGATTACAGAAAATTAAGTCGACACCATCACCAATGACTTTCTCAAGGTTCTCTCTCGCGTAATTAACAACCGCCGGATCTGAGAAGGTTAGGGCGACTTTTACACCACACTCTTGTGCGATTGCTTTAGCTTTTAAAATAGCTTCAACGGCTGGAGGCTGGTACAACAAATGTCCTTCAATATATAAATACTTTGCGTTGGCTACAGCATCTGTATCTAATTGCTCGTCGGCAAAACTACCCGTGATGCCTAGGTGAGTGCACATAGTACGATCCGCATCTGGCGTGATCATAATAAGTGAAACGCCTGTCATGCCCTCAACTTTAGCCTTTGATAGGCTATTGCCAACTGCAGCTGAATCTAAGTCGCGGCGATAGAAGTCACCCAGGCTGTCATCTGCTACCTTGCAGCAGTAAAAGGTTTTTGCGCCAAACTGTGCTGCTGTATAAATAGTATTTGCTGCTGAGCCACCGCCGGCACGATTGCGTAAGCCAAATTCTTCATCAAGGCTGCCAATTAATAACAAATGATCGTCGGTTTCTTGTAACGTCATAAAGCCTTTTTCTATCCCTTTTTCGGTAAGAAATGCTTCTGTTACTTCAAATTCTTTGTCGACTAAGGCGTTACCCAAAGCAACGATATCGTATTGGCTCATAAAAATTGTATTCATCTATTAAAATTCAGCCAGCGATTGTACATGAGTTATATCATGTCATCTATATTTAGCCGTAAGTATGATCAAAAATCAGGGTGAAAATTTAGGGCAGAAATAGTTGTGCAGAGTTGTTTTTTAGCAAGTTACTTATTTGCTCTGTTAATTTTTTCACAAAGTATTGATAGGCCATCAAGCAGTCGGGGCGTGAATCGGTGCAATAAGTCAGGGTTAGCCTGTTTTATATCATCTTCGTTGCGCTCTAAAAGAGGTAGCCAAGGTTGCCAAAACTCAACAATTTGCTGTTTAGATTCCTTGTTTACTGCAATGATCATGGCAGGTCTACGCCTGACAACTGATTCCATAGGAACTTCAGGGTAATCATTGATCGCATCGTCAAAGATGTTGCTAGCACCACAAACATTGAGTAGCTCGTTGCCCCAAGCAGATTGCCCAATGGTCATAAGAGGTTTTGGCCATAGATAATAAAAGACTTTAATTTTTTTGCCTGTTTGATAGGTTTTTTGGAGTCTATCTAGCTTTTTGTCGAACTTGAGAGATAACGCTTCACCAAGCCTCTTGTTTCCTAGCAACTCACCAAGTGTTTTAACCTCTTCGCTAATGTCGGCCAATGTCTTTGGTGTGGAGTAAAAGATCGTAAAGCCTAAAGACTTCAATCTCTCCAAGTCTTGTGGTTTATTTCCTCCTTGCCAAGCTAATATAAGGTCAGGCTTTAAACGAACAACTTGCTCAAAGTTAACGCCTTGGAAGCTTGCTACGGATGGAAGTTTGCTTGCCTCTTTGGGGTAGTCACTGTAGTCACTGACAGCCACTAATCTGTCTTGGGCATTTAATGCATAAACTAATTCGGTGAGATGTGGAGATAGACTAATAATGCGCTGAGGAATTTTGCGACTTTGTTCATCTAGAGCATGACCACAATGAGGAAATAAGGATACGGCGATTATGCAATTGATTA
>CAZVDU010000077.1:0-20191 GCA_964625615.1 uncultured Pseudoalteromonadaceae bacterium
GATACAAGCAGTTACAACATGAAATTAGCGACAATAATAAGGTTTAAGAAATTATGTTAGGCTTTTTTTCAAAGAATACTTCCAATCACCTTCAAAATGTACTCGATCAAGCGTTAGACGCTGTTGTTACTATAGACCACAACAATAATGTGATTTTTTATAATAAAGCGGCTGAGAAACTTTGGGGGTATTCTAACCACGAAGTCATGGGCAGGAATGTTAAGATGCTCGTGCCGAAAATGATTCAAAGTAAACATGATGAGTATGTAAACTCTAATAGGCGTACTGGACAAAACAAGATTATCGGTACATCTAGAGACGTTCAACTAGAGCGAAAAGATGGTTCCGTCATATGGTGTAATTTGTCGCTAACAAAAGTTAAGCAAGACGGGAATTACCTTTATACCGCATTTGTCAAAGATATCACCCAGGAAAAAGAAGCCAAACAGATCATTGACCAAACTCTTGAACAATGTATAGATGCAGTGGTCACTATCGATGAAAACAATAGCGTCGTATTCTTCAATAAGGCAGCAGAGAAGCTTTGGGGTTGTAATCGCGACCAAGTCATGGGCAAGAATGTCAAAATGCTTGTCCCTCAAGCAATTCAGTCCAATCATGATAACTTAGTCAATAGTAACCGTACATCCGGCATCGATAAAATCGTCGGTACTTCTCGCGATGTCCAAGTCGAAACCTTAGACGGCCGACACATATGGGCAAACTTATCTTTATCCAAAGTTAGGCTAGAAAATAAGATACTCTATACCGCTTTTGTGAAAGACATTACGGATGAGAAACTCCAAAGAGAAGAGTTCGCCACACTGTCTTTGGTCGCGAATGAAACAGACAATTCCGTTATCATCACTGATGCTAATGGTCTAATTGAATACACTAATCCGGGTTTTGAAAGGCTAACGGGTTACAACATGAGAGACGTGATAGGTAAAAAGCCAGGGCAGGTATTACAAGGCGAACACACTGACAGTAAGACAAAACAAAGGATCAGAGAGAACCTCGCTAACAAAAAGCCCTTTTATGATGAAATCCTTAACTACGATATCAAGGGAGTTCCCTATTGGATTTCGTTGGCTATCAACCCCGTTTTTGGCAATAATGGAGAACTTACCCACTTTATATCCATTCAAGCCAATATCGATGCAACTAAGCGCGAAGCGATTGAGAACGACGTTAGACTAGATGCAATTAGTCGCACTAACATCGTTATGGAGTGGTCAAGTAAAGGTGAACTGGTTCTAGCGAATCCACAAAGCTTGAGCACAACCAAGTTTACTGATTTTAATCAAATGAAGTCACACTTCGATAACTTGAAATCGTACGCAGAAAGTAACGTATGGGATAGCCTCATGAATAGTGAGTTTGTCACGACGGAAATTAGTGTCCCTAGAGCTAACGGAGAAGAGTCAGCGCATCTTGCAGTCACTCTGGCTCCGGTATCGGATGCTGATGGTAAACTTAGTAAGATACTGATGTACGGCTCTGATGTTTCCGAGCGGAACCAAGTTATTTCTCAAACGCATGGTGCCATGTCGTCTGTTTTGGAGAGAATTAGCAGTATCATCCAAACAATCAATGGTATTTCAGATCAAACCAACTTACTTGCACTGAACGCTGCTATTGAATCCGCGCGTGCAGGTGAGGCTGGGCGTGGGTTTGCTGTCGTTGCGGAAGAAGTGCGTAATTTGGCACAAAGCACGACTGAATCAGCTAAAGAAATTAGCTCATTAATCGTTGAGACAAAAGTTCACGTAGATCAACTTTCTGATTACATGAGTTCAAAGTAGATAACCCCACTAGCGCCAATACTTTCCCCTAGAATCTAACAAGGTATTGGCGCTTATTTTCTGTATCAAAGAGGATATGGGTAAGTGTTAATGATAAACTGGCAGCTCATCTATTCTTGATCGAATATCGTTAAGCATCACGTTATAAGCGTCACTTTCTACATGCTGATATCGCAATGAAAACTCTTTTTTACTCAACCCTTCCCTTAAACCCGATATATCTGGAAAGAATTCATTTTCCTGCTTAACCTTAGATAACTTTTCTTGCATTGACCTAGCCGTCGTTGGCTCCAATAGCACTTGCGTTAGCCTCGCCCCTGACATATCAGCTGCCAAATCAACAAAACTAAAACCACTACCATTAGCACCACTATCAACTAACTCTTTCAGTTCACCAATAGCGAAGGTCAAACCATTGTTAGATAAAATCTCTAGGGCTGCAGAAAAAATAAAATGTAAGTGCAGATCTCTTCTTTGAGCGAGAGTCATGGGGGTATTTGGCCGCGTAAACTGCCCTACTTTGGGTTGAACATCACCGACAAACTTCCCAAAAGATGGACTGCCATCAAAGATAGCGAATGCAAGAATAGCTGCTTCATTCTCTTTTTCGGGTAATCGCTCTATAGATTGCTGTACAACTTCACTAAACAACAATGTTATGTATGTCGCTGTTGAAACTTTTTCTAGTGTCGAAGGTAGCTTGTTTGCTTCTAAAAAAGCGAGATAATAGGATACTCGAGCGGCTAACTCTTCATCTGTATCGTCGTCTTGTTCACCAAGCACTTTTAAGCGACGAATAAGATTTCCAAAAGGTTTGAGTGTTACAATAACGTTACTCTTATAAAAATCAATTTTTGTCACGCTTTTTAAGCTGTCAGCAGCAATAAGCTCGTCGGTATAGATATCAAATATCCAGGCAGCTAACGTTAGCATATGATTTCCTGGTAAAGACAACCCACCAACCCGAAGCTGCTTAATATTAATACCTTCGCCTTCACTTAACAGCACTTGTATGTTTAAAAACCTATTCCCGAACCGCTCGGATAACTGATAACTCAAGGCAATTTCAGCATCGGCATTATCAATGGTTGCTTGCCCTCTAAAACGCTTATTGGCGCGCTGAAACGTACCAAATACACTGTTGACCTGATAATCTGTGACGGTTAGCTGTTGATGGCTTTCACGTAACCTGTACGCATAAATAAGCTGAGAACGAAGTGGTGCTAAAGAGTCAGCTTGCTTAAGCTGTTCATGGCTAGTTGTAGACACAATTGGTGTATCTTGCAATACCAGCCATACCAAAAAGATGCCGGAAATGAGGAAAAGTAGAAGTACTGAAAGCGTCCAATAAAACCACTTTACAAAACGCCTAGCCACCATCTAGTTAATCTGAACCCCGTGTTATCCGTTTAAATCGACGTATTGTCTATCGATACCTTACTCAATCAAATTCAGGTGCGCCTGTTATACGCACCCTGTTCTAAATACACTCTAGTAACCGAGCGTAAGAGCACCGTGTCTACGACTGTCTGACGCTCCATAAAAGAATCCGTCCCTAAATTGAATGGACTGCGTACTACCTATTGTACGCCTTCTGTCGTCAATATTATGTCCCCACCCTTTTAACAAAGACTTAGTGTCAGCGCTAATACCGGGTTCAACGAGAATGCGGTCAGGGAACCACTGATGATGTATTCTCGGTGCATAAGTAGCAGCAGCAACATTCATTTCATGTTCCAATGCGTTCATTAATACCTGCAATACCACCGTAATAATCGTACTTCCACCAGGGCTTCCTGTCGCCATAAAGGCTTTACCGTCTTTGAGGACTAAGGTTGGTGTCATTGAAGATAAAGGTCTTTTCCCTGCTTCAATCGAATTCGCTTCAGCACCTAATAAGCCATAGGCGTTTGCAACTCCGACTTTCGATGAAAAGTCGTCCATCTCATTATTTAATAAAAAGCCTGCACCCGAAACCATAATATGGCTGCCGTAGCTAAAGTTTAGTGTATATGTATTACTAACAGCATTGCCTTGATTATCCATAACAGAGAAATGGGTTGTATCTGGGCTTTCAGGTGTGACATTTAACGCTGGTTTAACATCTTCAGATTTACGCGCTCTCTGTTTAGGAATTTGGGCACGTAATTTAGCTGCATACTCCTTATCAATAAGTTCTTTGATAGGAACATCAAAATAATCAGGGTCTCCCAAATATTCGCTTCTATCGGCATATGCCTGACGCATAGCTTCAATTAAAAGGTGCAAGCTCGCCGCGCTGTTATGTCCAAGCTCTTTGAGGTTATCGTTCTCGAGCATATTCATCATTTGTACAATATGTACACCGCCGGATGATGGAGGTGGCATAGTCAATACTTCGTATCCTTTGTAGCTACCTTTGATTGCTTCACGCTCAACTACTTTATAATTTTCGAGATCTTTGTGCGTAATTAAACCATCATTCGCTTTCATCTCTTTAACGATTAAATCAGCAATAGGCCCTTTATAAAAACCATCAAATCCTTTGTTTTGAATCGCTGTAAGTGTTCTTGCTAAATCAGGTTGTTTCAAAACTTCACCGTATCGGTAGTGACTACCATCAGCTTTAAACAGCGCTTTTTTAGCTGCTGGGTTTCTACCCAAACGTTCTTTTCTTGCTAACAATGAGCTTTCTAATGAGTATGCTAATACAAAACCATCTTTGGCTAATTTGACAGCAGGAGCAATCACCTTTTTAAGAGGCATAGTGCCATATTTTTCAAGCGCATGAATCAGCCCCGCCACCGATCCGGGAACGCCTGCGGATTGATGACTAAAGCGAGCTCTTCTTTGATCTACATCGCCGTTCTCATCAAGATATAAGTCTCTGTGAGCTGCTGCAGGAGCCATCTCACGATAGTCAATAGCTATCGTTTTATTTTCTTTGGCTAAGTGCACCATCATAAAACCACCACCGCCAATATTTCCTGCTTGCGGAAATGTTACTGCAAGCGCAAAGCCAACGGCGACCGCAGCATCCACTGCGTTACCGCCCTGCTTTAGGATATCGACACCTATTTTGGTCGCTATCACCTCTTGAGAAGCAACCATACCGTTCTTGGCTATCTGTGGTACAAATCTATCGGCATAACGAATTATAGGTGTTTCGTCTGCGATAGCTTGCAAGGGTGATGCCGCGGCACAAAAAGCAAGTAATACTGCTCGCATAGCGGCTTTCTTCATTTTAAACATGTCAATCCTAATCATTATAAGTCTGTCGGGGTTGGCTTATACAGTAGCCATATTACCGTTGTGTTCTAGCCATTCTTTACGATCACCTGAACGCTTTTTCGCCAGCAACATATCCATTAATTCTTGCGTATGTTCACTATCATCAATGGTCAATTGAACAAGCCGCCTTGTATTTGCATCCATAGTTGTCTCGCGCAGTTGCAATGGGTTCATCTCCCCCAAGCCTTTAAATCGCTGAACATTGACCTTTCCGCGTTTCTTTTCTGCTTCAATGCGATCCAAAATACCTTGCTTTTCGCCATCATCTAACGCGTAGAAAACCTCTTTACCAACATCGATACGGTAAAGCGGTGGCATAGCGACATAAACATGACCGCGTTCCACTAAGGTTCTAAAATGTTTTAGAAACAGCGCACATAATAACGTAGCAATATGCAATCCGTCAGAGTCTGCGTCTGCTAAAATACAAACTTTACCGTAACGTAAATCAGACAAATCATCTGAATCAGGGTCTATACCTAGGGCTACAGATATATCATGTATTTCTTGAGACGCTAATACTTCGCTAGAATCGACCTCCCAACTATTTAAAATCTTTCCTCGTAGCGGCATAATTGCTTGAATTTCTCGATCACGAGCCTGTTTGGCAGAGCCGCCAGCAGAATCCCCCTCAACCAAGAATAGCTCTGAATGATTGATATCTTGGCTGGAACAATCCGTCAGCTTACCCGGCAAAGCAGGGCCAGAAGTGACCTTTTTACGCGCTACCTTTTTGATTTGTCTGAGTCTTCGTTGTGCATTGTTAATACACATGTTTGCTAAATCTTCTGCGACGCTTGTGTGCTGATTTAGCCATAAACTGAAAGCGTCTTTGACAATGCCTGAAACAAAAGCAGCAGCTTGACGAGATGACAGCCTTTCTTTCGTTTGCCCTGCAAATTGCGGATCTTGCATCTTTGTCGAGATAATAAAAGCGCAGCGATCCCAGATATCTTCCGGGGTTAACTTAACCCCCCTAGGCAGCAAATTTCTGAATTCACAAAACTCTCTCATGGATTCGAGTAAGCCTTGCCTTAATCCGTTAACATGGGTTCCGCCTTGCGGGGTTGGAATAAGGTTAACGTAACTTTCGGTGATAGCTTCTCCACCTTCAGGCATCCAAATAACAGCCCAATCGGCAGCTTCATTATTCGCGGAAAATTGTCCTACAAAAGGTTCATCTTCTGGCAAAGTGATAGAATCACTAACAGACTGATATAAGTAGTCCCTCAGTCCATCTTCATAATGCCATTCGCTCGTTTCCTTCGCGATTTTGTTATCGAAGCGTATCCGCAAGCCAGGGCAAAGAACTGCCTTTGCACGCAAGATATGTAACAGCTTACTGACAGAAAACTTGGCCGAGTCGAAGTATTGCCCATCAGGCCAGAAATGCACTCTTGTGCCTGTATTACGACGGCCACATGTATCAACAACCGTTAGTTCTTCAACCTTATCACCGTTTTCAAAAGCCATTTGATAGACTTTCGAATCTCGTCGGATATTGACCTCTACGCGCTTTGATAAAGCATTGACGACCGAAATCCCAACACCATGTAATCCGCCAGAGAATTGATAATTATTATTCGTGAATTTACCGCCAGCGTGCAGCTTCGACATGATCAATTCAACCCCACTAATACCTTCTTCGGGGTGAATATCAACAGGCATACCACGACCATCATCAACCACTTCCAAAGATTGATCTTCATGCAATGTCACACGAATGCTGGTCGCAAAACCTGCCAATGCTTCGTCGACACTATTGTCAATGACCTCTTGACTAAGATGGTTGGGGCGAGTGGTATCTGTGTACATGCCGGGGCGGCGTTTAACAGGATCTAGCCCGTTAAGAACTTCAATCGATTCTGCGTTATAGGTTTGTTCTGACATATTGCGGACTACTATCTCGACTGTTTTTATTATACAAGACCGATACTAACAATAGCCCTAACTAGCGTCTATAGTAGTTACCGTTCGAATCACTCTAATTAGTCATCTATTAATAGGAACTCAGCGATACGAGCAAGATAACGCTCATACCCAATGAAGCTATGGTCACCACCTTGCTCGACTGTCACTTTAGCACCATGATATTTTGTTTCAGCCTCTGTGTAGTCAAGCGTTTTATCATCTGTTTGGAGTAATACCCAAAAACTATCTAAAGCCTCAATCGGATCAACCAATAAACCCTCAAGCACCTTCATATATCCGCTTTCTAATAAGAAGGTTTCTTGAGTATACGGGTTTTCATGTTCACCAAGATAATCGCTAAGCAATATATGTGGCTTTACTGCTGGATTAATAAGCACAGCTTTGCCACCAAACTGGCTCACTAAATAAGTTGAAAAGAAGCCGCCCATAGAGCTCCCAATAAAGCGTAATTTCCTACCTCCATATTGATTGACTAAGTCGTTCAGTTGGACAGCCGCCAGATCTGGATAGTGATTGATTTGAGGTACAATAAACTCTACATGTGGATAGTGCTCAGTAAAAAATGACTGCGTCTGCGTTGCTTTAACCGATTGGGGTGAGCTTAAAAAGCCGTGCAAGTATATGACGGTATATTCACTGCCGTTATTCATGATGCTATTCCACAAAGATCACTGAAGTATCAAAAGTGCCATCCGGGTGTAACTCGACAACTCTAAATGCTGGAGAACCGAGGTCAAATGCAAACTCTGCTTCATGTTTGAACTGCCAGCAGGTAGAAGGCGTTGTTATCAACCTAGCTTGCCCAATCGGAATATCTCGGCACGTATGAACATGCCCGTGCATAACTATTTTTATCACCTCATTTCTTTCTACTAAATGAACGAAGGCTTGCTTATTTATCCAGTTATAATTGTCCATCCAACTATTCATCGCAATAGGATGATGATGAACAGCAATAAAATGGCGTGAATTCGGATGGCAATCGATATTAAGTTGTAATTGTGTAAGTTGTTCGTCGCTTACTTCACCTTTGCCTTGCCCCGGAATTTGACTATGCAGGCAATGTAACTTCCAGCCTCCTGCATCTATAACACCTTTCTGCCAGAATAATTGTGGAAAGTTTTCCTTCATTAATTGGGCATTATCATGATTACCTGGAATTACCTTTAACTGTGTATCTACCTTTAAATCTCGCCAGAGGTTTTTAAAGTGTTGGTAACTCCCATTGCTCTCATCGGCACTTAGATCACCAGTCACAAGCACCAAGTCTGGACGATGTTCAGGAATCGATTCAAGGACGGATGCCAAAGTCTCAAAGGAAGCAATGCCAGAACCCAATACACCTTCACCAACAACCTTGCGTTTATCTGCAAATAAATGACAGTCCGTTATTTGGATAACACGAAAACTCATTTATTCAGCAGAAATAGGCGTTTGTTTCTTATTATTCTCTAGGCAGAACAATAACCACTCTGCTAAAAAAATATTCATCTGTTCTTTTTCATTGCGATGCATCATTTGGTTATTAGGATAACGATAGCTCGCCTTAATCTGACCCACATGTTGAAAACTCAGTACCTCAGCCATGCATGCGTCATGATAGAGCCTTACTAACATGCTAGGTTGAAGGTATTCCGGCGAATTATTGGGCATTTGACGCATCTCAATGCTCGTTGTGTAACGGCAACATTCTACAATTTTTATTTGATAGCTAAGAGAGTCAGATACATCAAAGTTATAATGCAAACCTTCCGTGTCGCAATCGGGAAGCAGCTTCATTAATCGCCCATAATTTGCATCACAAACCGCCAACAAGCTAGGTAAGTTGGGGACATATTTATTGTGATTGGTGTGCTGATTCAATGTGACATCCTAGTTTAAATCAAGGGTTTTCAAGGTATCTTCTTTATTCAGAAAAAACCATTGCATTGCAATAATAGTCCCCGAGTTTTCTATTTTACCTTGATTTAGCCATTCTCGCGCTGTTTTTTCCGGCACGCGATGAACAAGAATATCTTCATCTTCATGATCGAGGCCATAGACACCACCAGCTTCCCTAGCATCAACAATACCCAAGAAAACCTCAAGACGTTCTGTCGTGCCACCAGGACTTGCCAAGTAACTCATAGCGGGCACTAAATGTTTAATTTCCAACCCTGCTTCTTCCAGCGACTCTCGAATACAAACCTTCTCAGCTGTTTCGCCTTCATCAATAATGCCAGCAACACATTCTATCAGCCAAGGGGTATTCGACGTACCTAAAGCACCTATGCGTATTTGCTCGATTAAAACAAATTCTTTCAAGATGGGATCATAAGGTAATACAACCGCAGCATGGCCTCGTTCAAATACCTCTCGCTCTATGGGGCTACTCCATTTACCGTTAAATAACTTATGCTTGAATTTGTACCTATTCATTGAGAAGTAGCCGTTGTATAACGGTTTCTTTTCAATGAGTTTGATGTCTTTGTGGGTGTACTGATGGATTTTGGTCACAGCGCATGGATCCAGTATTTTCGATAGCCAACTAGCTAACAACATTCTGTATTAATAATGGATCCCTTAGCGAGAGTCAAAACCTACTGAATCCAGATAGGTTCTCGAAACGCTTAGAGCTTTGTTCGGGTTTGTATTTTACCTAGAGATAGGACAAGTAGTACCCAGTTAACGTCAATTTCGTCACTGAAAGCTTTATTATGGCACTTGTCTGTGAATTCTAATGTAGTAAATCCTTAATCACTATTGCTATAATTCAGCAAAAAAAATGACCTCCGAAAATATTCTGTTACACTATAAGACTTTGTGTTACGTCATTTAGGTAACACTTACTCTTTGATTTAAATAAAATTTATAATTGTTTGATTAGTAACAAAAGCGATGACATTTGGCCTTTGTTAGAAATGAGTGTCGCTCATAGAAATTTCACAGCAAATGAGTACCTAAAATAAAATAATAAGTGGTTCCATGCTATTGTCACTACTTTGGTAAAATAGACAACCAAAATAGCTATACACATAATCTCCTCGGGAAACAGGATTATATAAAATGAAAAAACATTTACTGCCGCTGCTTATCGGAATGGGTTTAGGTGGGTTAGGACTAAGCACTACAGTTAATGCTGACGATTTACTGCAAATATACCAACTAGCACAACAGAATGATCCAACGCTCAATAGAGCTAAAGCTAGCAGGGATGCAGCCTTCGCTGGAATACCTATCAGTAGAGCGAACTTACTACCTCAAATAACAGGTTCGATCACATATAACGATTCTACATTTCAAAGCCCTCAATTTGACGCCGGCAATAATCAATTTGTCGTTGTTGCCTTTGATCGTGAAACCCTAACGTTGGGCCTAAATTTAGATCTTTCTATCTATGATCATGCTAACTGGTTACAACTAGGTCGAGCTGAAAAAGTGGCTCAGCAAGCAGACACCAATCTAGCGGTAGCTCACCAAGATCTAATTAACAGGACAGTTCAAGGTTACCTTGCTGCGTTAAGAGCCATTGATAGCTTAGAATTCGTCCGTGCTGAAAAGCGCTCAATAGAAAGACAACTTGAACAAACTAAACAACGTTTCGAGGTTGGGCTAACGGCGATCACTGATGTACATGAAGCACAAGCGAATTTTGATAACACAGTGGCACAGGAAATTCGAGCTGAGAATGACGTTGAACTGCGAAAAGAAGAACTACGAGAAATCACAGGTAAGTATCATGCAGAGATAAGTTCTTTAAATACAAATACATTTGATGCGCCTAAGCCACAGCCTGAAAAGGTCGAAAACTGGTTAGAGATCGCTCAAAACAAAAGCTTAGATTTATTAACTAGGAAATATGCACAAGAAATAGCCAAAGAAGATATTTCTTTAGCTAATGCGGGGCGTTTACCCACACTAGGTTTTAGAGCTAATACTAGTCGTAATAACATAACACAAACTACACAAGGTGTTACGGTAGATCAGCCCATACAAGACAATCGCTCTTTGGCATTGAACTTAAACATTCCTATATACGCTGGTAACAGGGCGGGCTACCAAAAAAGACAAGCAAGGGATAATTACGTTGTAGCGAGTGAAGATTACGAACTAACATACAGAACAACAGTTCGTTCTGTACGCAGTTCATTCAATGATGTTCGTGCAAACATCTCAACTATCCGAGCTTTTGAACAATCAGTTGTTTCTGCAGAAAGCGCATTAAAAGCGACAGAAGCAGGATTTGAAGTTGGCACCAGAACTATTGTTGACGTGCTCCAAAGCACAAGAAACTTGTTTGACGCCAGACGTAATTTAGCGGGTGCACGCTATGACTATATTCAAGCTGTAGTCGCACTTAAACGTGCTGCAGGCACATTGACCGAACAAGATTTAGTCGGTATTAATCGGGGTTTGACGAAGAGTTAATTAAAAAAGTTACCCTAAATTCCAATTCATACGAGGCCCATTTCGATGGGCCTTTTTTATTTATTTACAGCTGAGTCGAAATTGCTTTGATATAATAGGTAATACCAGCGAAGAAAAACTCTACAGCGATTAACATCATAATCAACCCCATTAATCGCATCATGACATTAGCCCCAATTTTCCCCAAGAGCTTAAGTAAACCTTCACCAACAGCGAATATAAATGCTGTTGCTAAACAAACAAGAAAAATACCACTAACCACAGATATTGTATGTTCTTGAGAATCAGCTTCTTGCATAAAGAGTATGACCATCGTTATTGCACCGGGACCACAAATCATAGGTATCCCAAGAGGTGTAATAGCAATATCTTTTCCAAAACTGTCGTCTGTTTCCTGATCAAGTTTTTTAGGCACTGTACGCCCTCTTAACATTTCAAAACCCATCACGAAAAATAGAACTCCCCCCACAACTCTCAATGCATTCACATTGATACCAAAGAAGTTAAAGATAGCTTCACCCGCCATCGCAAAGATGACCATAGCAACAAAAGCCGTTCCGCAAGCTATTAACGCAACCTTTAATCGTGTCTGGCTTGAAAAACTTTGCGTCAAAGAAATATATAAAGGTACCGCTGCTAACGGGTTAATCATTGTAAACAGAGACGTAAATATAAATAAAACTTGTTCTATCATGGTACTTTCGTATCTACAGAGTGTTTACAACGCGTGTGTTTGTTTTAATGTTGCCAGCTTAGCAACCGCACTCGGTTGTTTTATCTGCCGTTCATCAATGCGGCGCTTCGCTAAGGCTTTTTGGTCATTGAGTAACAAGGCTTCAATATAATTCACATAGATTTCATCTGACACATTCTCTTGATTAGTCGCCTTAGCTAAAATATCCAATCCAGATTTCAATTCATTCTTTGCCAGTTTTATCTGCGCTAATGTATCTAGTGCATTGGCATTTTGAGGATTGATACTCACGGCTTTTTCAGCATAGTCTTCGGCTTCATTCAGTCGTCCATCTTCCTGATATAGATAAGCTAAATTGTTGAGTACAACAAAGTTGTTGGGATTGAGAGAAATAATGGACTCGTAATTATCAATCGCTGTCTTTCGATCTGCATCAATATTCCTTTCTGCTAATAACATCATGCTGGATTCATCCGTTGGATGTTGTTCAACATGCTTGCTCAAGAATGCCACGGCTTCCGGCCTTTTATTAAGCCTTTCTAATATGAAAGTATTCAAAATAACATTACGAGAATTGGGTTGCGCCTGGTAAGCCGCATAAGCATTTTTAATAGCTTCATTATAATCTTGTTTGTTAGATTGTATTCTCGCCAACATACCTTTAGCCGATGGTAAAGCAGCCACCTGAGCTGGCAACTCATTAAAGAAAGCTTCTCCTTGTACATAGTCTCCTGTCATTAATAAAAAGTGAGCATGGATCAATACAAGTTGTGTATCTTCTGGGCGCTGTTTGATAAAACGACTAGACAATTCCAAACCCGACTGAAACTCACCACGCTGATCAAGGAAGAAGGCTTGCCCTAGCATAGCAGCCTTATTATCAGGAGAGTTTTCAAGCCATTGTTGATAATGTTCACTTGCTAACTGATAACGATTGCTACGAATAGCAGCCAGTCCGCGTAGACGTAAATAAACTTCATTACTAACAATATCACCTTCCAGCTCATCCAGTAGCGCTAAGGCTTCTGTTGCTTTGCCTTCAGCCAGTAGGACTCTTGCTAGCAACATATTAAGCTCTACTGAACTAGAGTCATTGTTTAAAGCTGAGCGTATCTGCTCCAGGGCTTCAGCACCACTGTCTTGTTGGCTTTGCAATTGATAAAGCTTTGTAAGTAAGCTTGTGTCATTAGGTGTAAGTTCAATAGCAGTATCTAACACCTGTTTTGCTTCTAGCACATTGCCTAAGGCCAATTGAGCTTCTATCAAGGCTAATCGTGCTCTTGTTGACTCAGGTTCAAGCACAATAGATTGTGCAAAGTCTTCAGCCGCTTTTCCGAATTGCTTTTGCTTGAAATAAACAGAACCCGACAATAAGTATGGCTTACCGCTTGTTGGATCTGAACCCTTCCACTCTTTAGCTAGTGCTAGTGCTTTATCAAAATCATTGTTTGCCAAATAAGCTGTTGCTAGCGTTACTTTCGTTAATGGCAAGTCTGGTTGCTTTTCTAGCGCGTTTTCCAAATCAACGATTCCAGCTAAGTCATTCAGAGATAACCGTAGTATCCCTAAGCGAGTTAAGTCTTCTGCGGACTCACTCACTTTAGCTGACTTAGCAACTAGCTCTTTTGCCTTAATAAAATCGCCTGCTCGCAGTCGTTCATAACCGGCAGCAGAAAAAAGTAACGCATCTTCCTGTTCAATAGCGTCTGTTTGCCCCAGAGTTGTACTCGCTTCCAGGCTCATGCCTAGATTAAGTTGACTTGCGGCCAGTATTTTTAATCCGGGATGATTCTCAGGTAATAGAGTGGCAATGATCGAAAGGTGTTGATTGGCCGTTTCGTAATCCGCTAACTGAAACGCCGCGTGTCCAGCGACTAAACGCAGAGCTGGATCTTCACTATCATTCTGAATGGCTCTTTCTGTGTATTTAAGAGCACCTTGATAATCCTCCTGGCTCGCTAATATAACGCCTTTAAGCTGATTAAGCAGTGGGTTCTTATCTTGAATCCCCAATAATTTGTCAACAATAGGTTCTGCTTCATTAGGTCGTCCCGCATCAACCAATAAGCGTGCAAGAATAAAAGCACTAGTGTTGTCTTCTGGTGACAGTTCGGTGTAACGCTCATAAAGTGCAATTGCATCATCACGTCTATTATTATTCATGAGGAGGTTAGCATTGAGTAATAATGTCTCCTCATGCTCTGGAAATTGCTCTAGGACTTGCTGTGCTTGAATTAATGCCAAGTCTGGTTTTTCTTCAATGAGCAAAGAGATAACGATAGCTAGCAATTTAAATGGTGAGCGTGTATCTAGGGTCTTCATGTCATCAATAACTGCTTCAGCGCCCTTTTCATCACCAAGGTTCACCATGGACTGTAATTTATAGTAAGCAATCTGAGCAGCATCTGTCGGCGTTAAACCAGCTTGTTTTAACTCTATTTTACTCAGAGCGACATGTGCTCCAGACTTCTGATAAGCTTTAGAAAGAAGCGGTAATACGTCTTGAGGTGCGTAACCGTTATCAAGTGCCCGGCTAAGCTCTTTACTTGCTGCATCGTATTGCTTTTGTTCTACATAAAGTTGGCCTAATTCGAACCTAGCCTCAGCAGACTGAGGATCTTTCTGAATAGCATTTTTAAGCTCTACAACCGCTGATTGAGTATCACCAGACTCGATGAATTGCCGAGCGGCATCCAAATGCTGTTCACTTGTTTGTTTTGCACATGCATAGAGCAGAGACAATGCCATTAAAACTGCTAAGACTCTCATAAATTCTCCAACTAAGATGACCGCCTTCGTCGATATCAGCTTCATCAAATTGTTAATAATTTCCGTGCTGTTGTAGTTAAAACTTTAATAAAAAGTCAACAGAATGTTTTATTTCAAATTTACCATAAAACATCTCTATTATATTTGAATAAAGCATAAATACATTAAACGTTTTCTAACCAACTACTTGTAACCACTTTACCTTGAAAAAGTGTGCTAAAACACTGTTGCAGAAAGAAATAACTGAATATCCTGCTTGGTGTAAATACAATAGTTGCGCTATAATACTCCGTTATGCGCCGATTGTGTCGCATTCAATCCACTTTCACCCTTCATTCAGGTAATTTCATGAGCCAAGACGACAATATCACTTTTCAAGACCTAAATCTCCCGGATGCATTACTGCAAGCGTTAGAGAAAGTAGGTTACGAAAAACCTTCCCCTATTCAAGCAGCGACGATCCCACTGTTACTTGAAGGGAATGATTTGATCGGACAGGCGCAAACGGGGACAGGTAAAACCGCAGCCTTTGCGTTACCCATGCTAGCCAACATTGATGTGAACCTAAATGCTCCTCAATTATTGGTACTTGCTCCAACCCGTGAATTAGCTATTCAGGTAGCTGAAGCTTTTCATAGTTATGCTTCATTCTCTCAACGCATTCGCGTATTACCTATCTATGGCGGTCAATCTTATGACAATCAAATACGCCAATTGAAACGCGGTGTACAAGTTGTTGTGGGAACACCTGGGCGTGTCATTGATCACATAAAGAAAGGGACATTAAAACTTAATCAATTGAAGTTTTTGGTTTTGGATGAAGCTGATGAAATGCTACGCATGGGCTTTATTGACGATGTTGAATGGATTTTGAGTCACGCACCGGAAGAAAGACAAACAGCCCTATTTTCAGCAACCATGCCAGATCGCATCCGCAGCATTGCTAACAAATATCTGAATAAGCCTGAAGTCGTTAAGATTGCTTCCAAAGTATCAACGGCTAGCACTATTCGACAACGTTATTGCCAAGTAGCTGGGCATCACAAACTAGAAGCGTTAACGCGCATTCTAGAAGTGGAAGAATTTGATGGCGTTATAATCTTCGTTAGAACAAAGAACGCGACTGTCGAGCTCGCTGAGAAATTGTCAGCACGTGGCTATGACGTAGAGCCGCTTAATGGAGACATTCAGCAAAAATCTCGAGAGAGAACGGTTGAACGCCTTAAACAAGGTAAAATCGATTTACTCGTAGCAACCGACGTTGTTGCCCGTGGATTGGATGTTGAACGTGTGAGTCATGTTATTAACTTTGACATTCCATACGACACTGAATCGTATGTTCACCGTATCGGGCGTACAGGTAGAGCCGGACGTGAAGGTGATGCGATACTCTTTATTTCTCACAGAGAAAAACGCTTGCTGTTCTCGATTGAGAAAGCAACCAAGCAGCCGATCGAAGCGATGACGGTACCGTCTATTTCTGAGTTAAATGAACAACGCTTGAAGAGGTTTAGACAAACGCTATTGGAAGCAACTAAAGACGAAAGCATTGAAGCTATGATGCCAGTGATGGATCAGGTTCTTGCTGAAATCGAAGCAACGCCAGAAGTTATTATGGCAGCGCTTGCGCAAATGGCTCAAGGTAACGAACCTTTAGTACTCAAAGAAAGCGATCGCCCAGACTTGAAATCTCGTCCTCCCAGAGAAAGAGGCAATGACCGTCCTAGAGGTGAACGTGGTGATAGAGGAGATCGTGGTGAACGCAAGCCGCGTAACCGTAACCGCAAAGCCGAGCAAGGCATGACCCGCTTCAAATTAGATGTGGGTAGAGCACACGGTGTAAAACCGGGAAACATTGTCGGTGCTATCGCTAATGAAGGCAAAATTGACAGTCAACATATTGGTGCTATCGAGATATATGATAACTACTCAACTGTTGACTTACCTGACGGAATGCCAGACTCAACAAAGCAGACATTACAGAAGACTCGCGTGTCAGGGCAGCGTATTAATTTGCGCGAATGGTCAGATCAACCGCCCAAACGTTCAAAGTAATCAAGTGATGGGAATTGAGATGAGATGCTCAATTCCCTACTGTCGTCAGGCTTCACTGAGTAAAAACTGATATTCCTCTTTGAAATATTAAATCTATATATCATCTTTGTCAGTTATAAAGATACTGGCAGAATATAAGCCCTTCACAATACCAAGGTGACTTATGCGTTATTTTCCACTCTTTGTTGATTCTCAGGAACTTGACTGCCTTGTTGTTGGCGCAGGTGAAGTAGCTGCCCGTAAAATAGAGTTACTACTGAAATCAGACGCTAAGATAACAGTGGTGGCGCCTTGGATGTGTGAGTTTATTCAATCACTCTCTGTAAACTCTCAAATCACACTTTGTCACCGTGAATTCGAGTCAACAGATATCAACAACAAGAACATAGTTTTTGTTGCCACAGATAATAGCCAACTCAATCAATCGATTAGCCAACAAGCAAAGGCACAAGGCATTCTGGTTAACGTGGTTGATAACACGCCACTTTGTACTTTTATTACACCCTCAATTGTGGATCGCTCTCCCGTTGTCATTGCAATGAGTAGCGGTGGTGTAGCACCGGTATTGCTGCGTTACTTGCGTCAAAAACTTGAATCAACGATTCCACCTCAAATTAAAGTGCTCGGCGAATTTGCAGAACGTTTTAGGGATCGTGTTAAAAATGCCATCAATAACGTTACGGGTAGGCGTTATTTTTGGGAAGAAGTGTTCGACGGTGATATTGCTGAAAACTTATTGATGGGCAATGACAAACTTGCGGAGACTATGTTCGAGAAGAAACTTGAATCCAATGGTTCAGGTAAGGCCTCGGGGGAAGTTTATCTTGTAGGTGCGGGACCAGGCGACCCCGATCTTATTACATTCCGAGCATTACGCTTAATGCAAAAAGCTGATGTCGTTGTATATGACAGGTTAGTATCACCAGAAATTCTGGAATTAGTGCGTCGAGACGCCGAAAAAGTTTATGTTGGCAAAGCGCAAAGTAATCACACATTACCACAACAAGATATCAATCAACTGCTTGTAAATAAAGCACAAGAAGGCAATCGAGTTGTTAGGTTGAAAGGCGGTGATCCTTTTATATTCGGCCGCGGTGGCGAAGAAATCGACACATTACTCAAACACAATGTCGGCTTCCAAGTCGTCCCTGGTATTACAGCAGCAAGTGGCGCATCTAGTTATGCGGGGATTCCGCTGACGCATCGTGATCATGCACAATCAGTCATATTCGCGACAGGCCATCTCAAAGACGATAGCGTCGATCTTAACTGGAATGCCCTATCACAACCTAATCAGACAGCTGTTTTCTATATGGGTTTAACTGGCTTGAACATCATCTGCGAGCAACTTGTCGCCCATGGTATGAGAGATGATACTCCCATTGCCTTGGTGCAATCAGCGACAACACATCAACAGAAGGTCGTTACAGGTACGTTAAAAACAATTGAACCGTTAGCAAAAGAAGCTAACATAAAACCACCAGCGCTTATCATTGTTGGGACCGTTGTCAACATGCATAAACAGATGTGTTGGTTTCAACCACGACGTTAGGACACTTCTCCAAAATAGCTTAATTTTACAACAACCTGCATTCAGTACTATACTCAATAGTTAGTGGTTACTATCGAGTTAAGAGCTATGAAAGTAAAAGCTATTATTATCATTGCACATCTGTTCGTATTTAGTTCGTCAATTGATGCCAAACAAACTGCATTCAATAAACAGGAAAATGGTGATTCTGTACAAATTGACTATCAGTGGGTAGATCAGCTTGGAAGAAACCATGAAATGTCTTTATCTTTTCCTAAAAAAAGCCTCAATCAGTCCTTTAATAACAATAAAAACTATAGCCCGAAGGTTGCACAGCGCTACGTTTTTCTAGCACTCCAAAAAGCAGCAATGAAAATTAACCCTAAAGAAGCTCGGGTACGTTTGAACATGGTAGGGCAAGACATAAAAATTCAGGTGAACAGTCGCTCAGATAGCTACCTTAGAAAGTGGCAAAGCCAGATGGCAACAGAACAAGAATCTGCTTTCGATGATTACCTATCACAAAATTACTATACACGTTTCGAAGCACTTTACGGTCAAAAAGCAGTAAAACCTGACCATATTCGTTTTGCCAATGAAAGTGTCGATGTACTTAAGCCTGTTGCTCAAGCGTTGTATGAACTTATACCCGCTGACAGTAGCTCTAGAGAATACATTAATTTGGTATTAAGTTGGGTACAGAGCATCCCTTATAACACGCTTGAAAACAGGTTAACATCGAATGGTTCGGGCTATTCTCCTCCATTAAAAGTCATCTCAGACAATCGTGGAGATTGCGATAGTAAATCGGTCTTAACGGCTGCTTTACTCAAAGCTCTTGTTCCTGGGATAGATTTGAATATGGTGTTTTTAAATAACCATGCGCTACTTGCAGCAAACTTACCACACAGAGATCATGAGCAAAAGATAGTCATTGGTAGTTCAGAATTTCTATTATTAGAGCCTACGGGCCCAGCACTCCTATTAGCAGGCCAGGTAGGCCGTCAGAGTGAAAATGCTATCGCTGGTGGTCAATATACGCTTGAATCATTCTAATATTCGCCCTAAAACGCGATTACGCCCCTGTTTTTTCGCCTTGTAGAGCTGTTCATCTGCGGCTTCAATCAAATCCGCTTTTCTGACTTCGTTGGTCGGTATAAGGCTGGCGACGCCTATGCTTACTGTTACAATATTGTTACAAGCCGACCCTTTATTTTCAATATTCAGGTTCTGAACTAATTGACGAGCCAGTTCAGCAGCCTTAATTGACTCTTTAAGATCAATTTCAGGCCAAACGAATATGAATTCCTCGCCACCATAACGAGCCACAAATTCGCCACCACGCCCGGCACTCTTTGCCAACGACCGAGCAACAACCTGCAAACAGTCATCACCTGCTGAATGGCCGTAATGGTCGTTATATCCCTTAAAAAAATCAACATCTACCAGCGCAATGCTGATGGGCACACCGCGCCGAACAGCTCTCCGCCATTCACTCTCAAAGTGCTCGTCAAAATAACGTCGATTAGGCAGTTCAGTTAAACCATCAAGATTAGCCAGTTGCTCAAGTAAATCGGTCTTTTTCTTAAGCCGAATTTGGTTTCTTACACGAGCGCGTATTAAACCAATATTAAAGGGCTTGGTAATATAATCCGAGGCACCTAAATTGAGTCCAATAACCTCATCTTCAGCAGAGTCTTTTGCCGTCGAAAAAACAACAGGAATATT
>CAZVDU010000078.1:0-11259 GCA_964625615.1 uncultured Pseudoalteromonadaceae bacterium
CTGGCGACCTACTGATTACAAGTCAGTTGCTCTACCAACTGAGCTAAGTCGGCACTACATCAAATCGGAGCGAATTTTAGTAGATAAGAATTGCCTTAGCAATAGGAAATTGCAATTTATCGTTTATTCGTTCGTTATATGTTCGATTCGGTGTATCGCATCAACCCTTTGAACACTAAATCTTTAGCGATACTAATACGTTCATCGATAATATCAGTAAGTAGTTCGTGTGAACCTCCATCTATATAGAGGTGATAGTCGTCACTCAATGCCTTTAACTGCTTTTCAGCTGCTGACACCATTCCTTGAATATAAGCCAAACACCCGTAATTGACACATGACTCAGTTGTGTTGCCTATGCTCAATGATTGCGGGTAGTCTTGATCAGCGGTGACTTGAAATGTGTTAGAGACGAGTGACAAGCGCATGAGGTCATAACCGGGCGCTATCCAGCCACCAATATGTTGATTGCCTTTTACAAAATCACAAGTCGATGCTGTTCCCAAGTCGATAACGGCAAATGTGTTCTTACTATCTTGATGTAATGCAAGCATGGATAACCATCTATCAACACCTAATTTAGGGAAGTTCTCGTAGGCACACGTTAACCCAAAAGTACTCGGCTCGGTCTTAACTTGCTGCACCTCTACCCTCGACAAATTCGCTGCTCGTACAATGCGTTCAAGCATATCGCTTTGCTTTACGGCAGATATTATAACTTTCCGTTTATGGCGAACTATGGCATCAATATCAGTATTAGGCTCAACGATATTAATTGCCGAAAGAATACCCTCTGAGCAAGTAGCATACTTAGCTCGACTATTACCTATATCAATAAGTAAGTACTTACCTTGCTCTGACACTTATTTCGCCCCCATGGTAGGTCTTAAGCTGGCTTTCGTGTTCAATTAAAAGCTCACCAGTTTCACCTATGCCCCTACTAACGCCTGTCACTCGCTTACTGCCCATGACCAAATCGACTTCTTGATTAATAAACAGATCACGTTCTACCCAGTAAGGTAAGAACGAAGATAAACCGCTTTGCTCAAATACAGGAATGAGGGTAGACAGCGTTTCGATCAATGTGCCAACTAACTGGTTCTTATCAATCTCTTTCTCTGTAATTGTCTTTAAGTCAGTCCAAGGTTGACCAATCCCTTCAACGTTGTCGGGCATGATTATGTTTAAACCTATGCCAATAATGCAGTCGCAAGCTGCATCCATTTGCCCTTCGAGCTCAACAAGCACACCAGCTAGCTTTTTATTGTCATAATAAATGTCATTGGGCCATTTAAGTTTTAATCCGTCTACGCCCATTTTTTCCAAGCTTTGGCAAACAGCTATACCGACTAATAAACTTAGCCCAGAAAGTACCTTATAACCCTGCTCAAACTGCCAGTACATGGAGAAGTATAAATTCGCACCAAATGGCGATACCCATGTTCGACCTTGTCGTCCTCGCCCCGCAGTTTGTGCTTCAGCTACGCATACATCGCCACTCTCTAAACGAGAGACATTTTGCTTAATAAAATCATTCGTCGAGGTCACGATATTCAGCACATCTATCGTCAACTTTTTTGTGTTAGATATATGATGTCGAATTTTTTCGGGTGCAAGTAGCTGAATATCATTGGCTAAGCGATAGCCTCTGCCGGTCACACTGAAGATATCTAAACCTAACTCATTTAAGCTTCTGATGTGTTTTGAGACGGCAGCACGAGAAATACCTAAATGCTGTCCGATTGTTTCGCCAGAATAGAATTCGCCTGACGACAACAGCTCGATAATGCGCCTGCGTTTTAACTCAACTTGCTTATTCATAGATTTATCAGTCCCGTCTGTCCGATGAGTTGTACTTCAGGCACCAAACGAATATGAAACTTTTCTTCAACCGTAGTTTGAATGTCTAATGCAAACTCCATTAACTGACGGCCTGTTGTTTGTTTAGCATCGTGATTAACCAACACTAGAGGCTGTTTAGTGTGGCACATGATACCGCCATAACAACGCCCCTTATAGCCGGCTTGGTCGATAAGCCAAGCTGCTGGGACTTTTACCATATCCTTAGGTAATTCATAGTAAGGGATGTCTTTGTACGATTGTTTCAATTGTTCAACGAGAGATATGGGTACGACTGGGTTTTTAAAAAAGCTCCCTGCATTGCCTAATACATCAGGATCTGGCAACTTACTCTGCCTGATTTGAACCACTTTATCGAAAATCATCTTCGCTGATGGGGTTGCTAACAACTTCAACTCTGCATAAGACTGGTTGGCGCACCAAGTTCTGGGTAGTGTAAAACACACTCTCGTTATAAGGGCCTTGCCGCGTAGCAACGACTTGAAGACACTATCTCTATAACCAAACTTACACTCTGCATTACTTAGCCGAACGAGATTGCCAGTTCCAATTTCTCGATACTCAACCCATTCAATAAACTCGCTAACTTCGGCACCATAAGCGCCAATATTCTGTATTGGTGCTGCACCTACAGTTCCAGGAATTAGTGCCAGATTCTCCAACCCACTCATGTTATTTTTGAGCGTCCATACAACCAGTTGATGCCAGTTTTCACCAGCACCTACGACAAGTTGGTACGCATCGTTAGCTGCTTTAGCTTCTATACCTCGAAGTTGAATTTGCGCAACAAGACCATCAAAGTTGTCAATAAAAGCACAATTGCTGCCTTCGCCTAAGATCAAAAAACGTTGATCACACGAACGCTTAGCGAATGTTTCAGCTTCTTCTGATGTTTGAAGGACTTGAAAAGACTTGCAGTAAGCAGGAAGTCCAAATGTGTGTAATTGTCTCAGTGAATGCAACGTAATACTCAAATTAAGAGGACATCAGCACAACCTGCTGATTCTGTAGTGGCGTTATACCACTTTTGCCTTTCCTCTAAAACCCACAGCATTTTTAGGTCGACCAACATTACACAGTACAACCCCTAAAATAGGAAGATCAGCCTCTTTAAGTCGTTGAATGGACTCAACCATACCTTCACTACCATCCTGTTCAAGATCACAGATAAGAATGACGCTATCGGCAACATCACCTATGGCAAGTGCATCACTAAAGTTATTGATTGGAGGCGTGTTGATAAAGATGCGATGGTAAATAGGCATGAGTTTCTCAACTAACGCTCTAAACGTCGGATTGGCGAGATATACCAGAGGATCATTAGTCTCTTCACCACCAGGTAGGATAGTTAATCGGCTGTTTGGACGCTTGTACAAACACTTTGTGAACTTAGCTTTTCTTTCCAGAAAATTGGTGATGCCTGGATGGTCTTCCGGTACCTTCAGAACCTTTTTAGCAAACTTCTCTCGCAAGTCTGCATCGATCATCAATGTCTCTTCCAATTTTCCAAAAGACTGAGAGAGGTTAGCTTTCAGCCCCTGACAACTTTTAGAGTCACTAGGTGACATTAACACGAGCAAGCTATCTCGCTTCTGTGGCGTCCTTATCGATATCGTCGTTCTCAATGAACGAACGCTTTCAGAGTATGCATAGTCGGCTCCGATATCTTTAGATTGAGAGGCTTTACCTGTTTTAGCTCTTTTGGGGATTTCGGCTAACAAAGGTACGTGAAGCTGTTTGAGCTGCTGCTTTATCTTGGCATGACGGTCGCTAATCAAATGCAGCAATAGCCAAAAGCCTGTACTCAAAATAACTGACAACACAGTAATCATAGCCAAAAACAATGGCACGTTAGGCTTAAAAGGCGAAGTAGGTAAAGTCGCATAGTCAACAATGGCATAATTGGGTTGTTGACCAGAATCACGCAGTACTTCAGTTTCCTGAAGCCGCGATAAGAAGGCCTCGTAGAGTTTTTGATTAGACTCAACCTCACGCTGTAAACGCGTTAACTCGACTTCCAACCGGCCAAATTGATTATGCTTGTCTCTGGCACCAACAATTTGCAACTGCAGCTGTTTTTGCCTTCGCGTTAATGCTTCAAATTCTTGTTTGATACTGGATGATAATCTCACTAATAAACGCTTTAACTCGTTATTTAAGTTGTCCAATACAGACTTCACTGCAATATAGCGATGATGTTTCTCTTTATACCGTTTAGATATTTCTATCAAATCTTGCTCGGCTAACAATAGCTGTCGGCGCAAGTCTGAAATAAGGCGATTGTTTAAAATAGCGGGAATTTGCAATAACTGTTCAGTATTCCCTGCATACAATTCGATCTTCTCAACAGCAGGGCTGAGTTGAGACATTGTTTGCCCATTGATGAGCTTTTCTCTCAATAGTGTTGAAATCTCGTTTTGAAGAAGCTCAATTTGACTGCGAATATCAACGAGCTCATTGTCTTCTAAAAAGCTCTGGAGCTTCTTCTCTGATTGAATGAGGTTGCCTTGAATATCAGTAACTTGCGAATCTAATTGCTGCGAAGCTGAGTCAGCTAGCTCTCTGCGACGTTCCGCTTGGAATTCAAAAAAAGCCGGCCCTACAGCATTCGCAACGTCCATCGAAATTTTGGGATTTTTAGAGACATAACTGACTCTCAGCATGTCTGTATTACTCAACTTACTGAGAGAAATATTCTGCCTGACAATACCAACCGTATGATCGACATCAGGCTCGCCTACCCCATCACCTGCTCTTGGCAGAAACTCAGGCTCTAGATGCAACTTTAAATTGGTTACCACTGTTTTCAAGAACTGGCGTGAACGAATAAATTCAATGTGGGTATCTAGCAGGCTGGTATCGGAGCCTCCAAAGGTCACGCCTGGCAACGCAATTGAAGAAGAGGCTTCATCACTCAACAATAAAATAGCACGACTATTATAAAGCTTGGTCTTATTTGTTACGTAATAACCACCCAGCACAATAATGATGAATGCAATAAACGCTATTCGGAATTTTTTGAGCCACAGAAACGCAAAAAGATCACCCAGATCAAAGGACGTTTCTTGTTGTTCAAGGTGCTCAGACTGCGCCATTAGAAGATACTTTCTCCTATGGTCAGTATGTCACCCGGTTTTACTTTAGACTTGTCATTTACCGGTATTTTTTCTTTATTAGCTCCTCGAATGATGAACCAGTTTTTGTTCGATGCGCGATCCTTCAACCCACCAGCAATAGCGATGGCCTTATCAACGGTTAAGTCTAGTTCATAATTATATGACCCTGGCTCGTTGACCGCACCGCCTATATAAAAAGGTCTAAAAGACTCAATAGTCACCGATACACTAGGCTGAACCAAATAGCCATCATCAAAAGCTGCTTCTAATTCCCGACTCAACATCTTAGTTGTTTTATCAGCAACTTGAATATCACCAATCAATGGGACTCTCACTAATCCAGTTTTATCAACTTTGGTTCGAACAAACAGATCACGCTCGTTGTATACATCAATCACGATAGTGTCACCTGCACCAATAGTGATCTCGTCATCCGTTGCCGCGTTGCTGGTGACACTCACAAAAAACAGGAAGAACGCTAAAAATCGTAAAACCACGTCAACCTGCCTTCTGTTTGGTCGTAATCAACAAAAATACTTGTATCCTCTACATCTAATATTCGCCCTGATAACTCTACACGATTATGCTGCTTTATCGCTAAGCCAAGGATCACGCTAATATCTGATTCATCCAAGGTGCGCTCATTAAATGAACCTTCAAACTCTGTGTCAGATACCTGAAAGGCAGTTCTGAGATACCATAGGTCGTTAAAGCGGTAATTGAAGGCAATAGATGATCTTGTACGCACAGAGTTAGCTGCAAATTCATCGTCGCCAACAATAGATTCTTGTGATGATATCAGCCTCACCGAAAAATAATCTGTTGGGTCGTAATTCAAACCCAATGTCCAACTCAAGCCACTCGTATCTTCTTGGTTATCAGTCTGACGGCGATAACCACCAATAAGTGCGTTAACAGATGTTTTACCACTCGCTTTCCATGAAAAGCCAATCAACGCCGATTGCATGCGACTGTCATTACGCAGCGGTTGTTGGAAGTCATCATCAAACGCATTGATTTGAAATAACAATCGAGAAGCGGAAGAAAGGCTAAACCCTAAATCCAATGTAAGTCGTTGCTGTTTTATGTCGAACAAAAAAGCATAATCATTAATATCATCATACTCTCTGTCCAAAAATTCATATTCAAAGCTCAAATAACGCCTTGATGTATCGTTGCCATAAACCGCATTGAGCAAGAAACTATTTTCTTCTCTGTGATCAGCCTCGACGATATTTGGCCTTAATCTTGAAAGCCCGGTACCAAATGCTTCATCAACTTGTTCATGTTGACCGGCCAAATCTAAAAACCATTCTTTTGATAAATAAAATCGCGTAAGGAATTGTGCTCTGAAGTTCTCATACGAATCGGTTCGTTCTATCGCATTACTATCCGTGTCAAACGCATCTATATTCGCACTATAATCTAACTGATACCAAACGCCTTCTCCCTTCGCAACAATAGCGCCATTCAAACCGATACCAAGTGCTGCGGCAGATTCCTCCGGAAGTAGAAGTGGGTTAAAATCATCTTGGTAAATTGCGTTAACTTGCACCTGCAATGGGGAAGCATTTGGATCAATGACGTTAGGGCTAGCAGACACTGCCATCGAATAGCCCATACATATAACTGTCAGCAACGAGGCTAACCATTGTGGTCGATTAATCTTCAAAGACTGCTCACTCGAGTTAATTTACTTAAACGCATGCGATGAGCGTTTTATCCTTTGCTGAAATGCCATCATACAGAAGTCAAAACACCCTAACTCAATTATCGGCAGAAAGGTTATTTTCTATAATGTCAATACCATACGAGCAAATGCTTTGCGTATTAACTCGCCAGCGCGTGCTGCTTTTCATCCTTTACTGGTTGACTGTGCTTGGCAGGTGCATAGGCTAAGGGTGCGTCAATCAACAGTTGTTGAGCAAGTGACTCATCCCTGGAAACTAAAGCTTCATTGAGTCGATCCATCAACATTAACACTTCACTAAAGGGGACTTTTGTTTCATCAGCCCCCATGATTTTAGGGTGTTCAGTCTTTGTATCTGCATCATCAATAAGCAGTTCTTCATACAACTTCTCACCCGGGCGAAGCCCTGAGAAGGTAATTTCCAAACTACCTTTGGGGTTGTCATCTGTCTTAATACTATGGCCCATGATGTGCGCCATCTTCTTAGCTAAATCGACAATCTTGACCGAATCTCCCATATCGAGCACAAACACTTCACCATCTTTACCCATTGCGCCTGCTTGGATAACCAGCAACGCTGCTTCAGGTATGGTCATAAAGAAACGCGTAATATCAGGATGAGTCACTGTGATAGGTCCGCCAGATTTGATCTGCCGCGTAAACAAAGGAACCACTGAACCCGATGACCCTAACACATTGCCAAAACGTACAATGGCATAATCAGTTTCTTCATTGAGTTCTGCTATGCCTTGCACAAATAACTCAGCAAATCGCTTTGTTGCACCCATAACATTGGTAGGTCTTACGGCTTTGTCAGTTGAAACAAGTACAAACTTCTCCAGACCGCATTCAGCGGCAATCAAGGCGACGTTTGCTGTACCGTAAATATTATTCCGAATGCCAGCCGGAATGTTCTGTTCAACCATAGGCACATGTTTGTAAGCAGCTGCATGGTAGACAGTTTGAACTTTTTGATCAGTCATAACACGGCGCACCACTTCACCGTCTTGAATACTAGCGAGTATGGCAACAATCTCCAAATCAAGGTGTATTTTTTGAAGTTCGTTTTCTATCTGATACAAATTGAATTCGCTCAACTCAAACAACACGATCTTTGAAGGTTTTAGCAAACTGATTTGGCGACACAACTCACTACCGATAGAGCCACCAGCACCTGTCACCATAACGACCTTATCCGTGATATTAACCGATAATAAATCTTGCAACGGTGGCACGGGGTCACGCCCGAGCAACTCATCAATTTTAATTTCTCGTAATTCGTCAATTTTATGCTTACCAGACACAATGTCTGACAAATTAGGAACAGATAACAACTCAAGTGCGTATGGCTCTAGCTCGGCAATCAGCTCCTTACGACGAGCCGAGTTTGAGTTGTTAACCGCAAGTAGAACTTTCTTAATATTATGCTTTTCGACGAGCTGTGGAATACTGTCTCTGCCCAAAACTGGCAGGCCATGCACCTTATTACCTAAGTATTTTTTCTTATCGTCGATAAAAGCAACCGGCAGTAATTCACCACTTTGCTTTAAAATACTCGCTAGACTACGCCCTGAGTTTGTTGCACCAAAAATGACACACTTCTCACGTAACTGGTAGTTCTGCATTTGGGAGCTGGTGAAAATTATTGCTCTAGGGCCACCAATAAAAATTGCAGCCAAAAATGCAGCAATAAAAGGCACGCTGTTAGGTACAAAAGAATCGAACGGATAGTGCAGAACAAACAGTGTTATGGCGAACATCATCACACCCAAAAGTATATGGCTAAAAGCACCAAAACTCATATACCTTACGACTTGTTTGTAATGACCAATTGCTGTCATAAAACAAAGCGTCAACAAAACACTGGCACCGACATGGAATAGCTCAGGCGTTCCAAACTTCAAATCTGAGATACCATAACGAATGATAAATGAGACTAAGGCGGCAGATAACAAAGAGAAGCCATCCCAAAGTACTTTTATCACCCTTTTCTTGAAAGGGGACAATGAAAAAACTTTGGCTATCATGTCAAGCTTGCCTCAGTCAGCACGTCACCTAACACATCGCATGTTTTATCTATTTCTTCTTGTTTTAGCGTTGGATGCACTAAAAACATTAAGCTTGATTCCCCTAAAGCTTTCGCATTCGGTAGCGATTCTTCTGGGCGATAAGGCGTATCGTCAAACGCCTTCTCTAAATATACCTCTGAACAAGAGCCAGAGAAGCAGGGAACGCCTCGTTTGACAACTTCCTCAATAATACGATCACGATCCCATCCTGGTTTGAGCACATCGGCCTTAACAAAGGCATAACATTTATAGAACGCGTGTTGAATATACTCTGGAACATCAGGGATATAGATTGAATTGAAACCTGATAAGGCGCTAAAGATCCTCTGCGAATAACTTTCTCGCGTTTTTTGCCAATCAGACATTTTACGCACTTGATGACGACCGATAGCACTTTGAATTTCAGTCATACGCCAGTTTGTACCAAATGACTCATGAAGCCATCTGAAACCGGGTGGATGCTGTTTTTCGTAAACCGTTGAGTATGCTTTTCCATGATCTTTGAAAGACCAAACTTTATTCCATAAAGCCTTATCATTCATAGTCACCATGCCACCTTCGCCACCAGTTGTCATGATCTTATCCTGACAGAACGACCATGCGCCCATATCGCCAATACTGCCAACTGAGCGGCCTTTATACTTAGCACCGTGAGCCTGTGCACAGTCTTCAACAACGTATAAGTTGTGCTTTTTAGCTAACTGCATAATATCGTCCATTTCACAGGGCCAACCAGCCAAGTGAACACACAATATTGCCGCTGTTTTATCAGTGATGAGAGGTTGAATAGTCTGCACAGAGACATTCTGTGAATCTAATTCAACATCAGCAAACACTGGGACCAAACCAGCAAGAACAATGGAAGACACAGAAGCCAAAAACGTACGAGACGTTACAATGACTTCAGAGCCAGGCGCCATTGACAATGCTTGCCAGCACAAATCTAGGGCAACGGTTCCGTTGGCAACCGCTACCGCGTATGTGGCATCGGAAAATGAGGCAAACTCTTTTTCGAATTCACGTCCTTCTTGCCCTGTCCAGTAATTTACTTTATTAGAATTTAATACATCTAATGCTGCTTGTTTTTCTTCAGCATCATAGTCAGGCCATGGAGAAAATGGACCATTAAGCATAAATTGTTACCGCTCTTCTGTTGAACCTTACACATTTACTGTATGGGTTCTTGTTATTATTATTCTAATTTATGTACTGCAACCTTGTAGCCCGATTACATCGTTGATTTCTTTACTTTCGCAGGTACTCCAACTGCCAATGAATTCGAAGGAATATCACTGACAACGGCAGCACCAGCTCCTATAATACAACTATCACCAATAGTGATGCCTTGAGCCACTGCGCTACCTATACCAACAAAAGTTTTCTGGCCAATCAATACCGAGCCTGCCAGACTAACACCGGGTGCAATGTGTGTATATTGTACAATAGTACAATCATGGTCAATGCTTGCTGACGTATTAACGATGCAACCCCGACCAATGTGGGTAGCTATATTTACCGTTGCGTTTGCACAAACCAATGTTCCAGCTTCAACCCTAGTGCGAGAACTGATGATCGCCGTTGGATGAATAAGGGTAGCTAGCTCAAGACCTTGCTTCAATAACACTTCCATCACGCGTGCCCGTACATGACAGTCCCCAATGGCGACAAAAAACAAAGCATCACCCTTTACGTGAATACTCTGTGCATCCTCTGATTTGCCTACTATATCCCAGTCGAGAACGTGTTGATTTTCGGGGTATGTATTATCTAAAAACTTAATCTCCGAAAACGAATCCATTGCATCTGCACAATCAGCGACAACTTTACCGTGTCCTCCCGCGCCTATAATATAGAGCGTCTTCATGATTGCATTTTCTCCGTAGGCGGCTCTTCTCCTGCCGATTCAGGTGTACCAGTGAACTTGGTCATGGTTGCCTGACCTTCCTGATTAATACCATCTCGCTTAAAGACTTTATGTAACGTCATAAAAAGGATTTTGATATCAAGTAACAAGGATTGATTCTCTACATACCAAACATCGTATTCGAATTTCTGTTCCCAACTTAAAGCATTACGACCATTAACTTGCGCCCACCCCGTAATGCCCGGTTTCATTTCATGGCGGCGTTGTTGACGGTCATTATACAAAGGCAAATATTCCATCAATAAGGGCCTTGGTCCAACAAGGCTCATATCGCCTTTTAGCACACTTAACAAGCTAGGCAACTCATCTAAACTGGCGGAACGTATAAAACTACCTAAAGGCGTAAGCCGCTGCTCATCTGGCAGTAATTCGCCTTTTTCATCCTTTTCACTCGTCATACTACGAAATTTGAGTAAATTGAAAGGTTTAGTATTCAATCCTGGACGTTTTTGAATAAACAAGACTGGCCGGCCAAGCTTAATGGCAATAAGTAGCGCAAGTATCAGCAACACAGGCAGCAAGATTAACAACCCACATAGTGATGCAAAAAAATCAATAAGACGTTTAATCATCTATAAGCGCTCCTGTTTTAACACATGC
>CAZVDU010000078.1:11359-20061 GCA_964625615.1 uncultured Pseudoalteromonadaceae bacterium
TTGGCATACATAGATTCAACAGCCCCACCGACATTCTCCGAATGTGAAGGGTGAACAGCGAAGTCAAACTGTGGATACAATGATGGTACATCGCTTCTAAACCCAAGGAAGAAGCAGTTATCAGCACCAACCTGTTTAGCATAGTCTTGCACTTGCTGATAATACTTTTCAGAATCACCCCAAGGCCCACCCACGAAAATGCATTTGGCATTGGGGAAATGTTCAGCAACAAGTGTCATAGCGTCAATCAGATCTTCATGCCCTTTAAGACCTCGCTTTTGCCCAAGGTATGCTTTTGGTGGATAAAAGTAGGCCACCATACCAATAAGGGATGCGTCTTCTGCCATATCGAAGGTTTGGCGTAAATCTTCTTTGGGCGCTTCAGGTTCTGCTTTAACAAAATCAGCTTCATCAACACCATAATAGGCAAGCCCAACGCGATCACTCTCTATTCCATGTAATTGATACTTATCTTGCGTCCACAGGCAAGACGCCATCCAATAGTCTTTTTTATTAGCACTCTTTAAATCTAACTCACGAAATAGCGCATGTTCCAGATGCAGTGGCCCAGGCACATGAAAGATCTTAGGTATGTTCGACTTTCGCATGGCGAAACGCATCAGCAAAGTCGTTGCAACAAAGTGACTGTGCACAAGATCAGGCTTTATTTGATCAAGCAACGCTCTAAATGCTTTGGCAGTCGCAAAGTTCTTCCAAGGTTTTTTAAAGTTAATCGATGCATCAAATACGTGAACGATAACACCTGCCTTTTGATACTTCTCAATCATCGGTCCCGGCGGTACGGCAAGGTGAACCTCAACACCAAGCGCCACCAATTCTTTGGTTTGACGCAATGCCCATGACGCACCCACGGCTGTTTTTAATAAATGTAGAACTTTCATTATCGTTATTTTCGCTCTAAGGAGTTTTTCTTAACCTGTTGATAAAAGGCTTGTCGACGCTCGTTTAATATAGAGGCCTCATAGGTCGAAGCAACCTGAATATTCCTTTCAGAAGCTTGATTTAGTTCATCGACGGAGCAACACAATCGCCCAAGCTTTAATGTTAACTCTTCAGTATTTTCAGATTCAAATAAATGCTCGTCAGCTAACAGTTCGGGAATACCACCTACTCGACTTCCAATGGCAGGCAACCCTGTCGCCATAGCTTCAATCAATGCGCGAGGTAGCCCCTCCGTTCGAGAAGGCATGACAAAAACATCGGCTTGACTCAAGTACTCTTTGACTTGAGCAGCATTCACCTCGCCTACAAAATTGACATCGTCACCACAACCAAGTGATTTTGCCAATGTTTGCATTTCGGCTTTATAAATCCCATCACCGAGCATGGTCAATTGATATTTCTGAGACTTGTCTTCGATTGCCTCATTTAACGTTGTCAGCGCATTGATGAGCAAATCAGGCCCTTTGTATAATTGGCCAAAAGAACCGACAAATAACCAGCGTCTAGCAGGTTCGTTATAACGTTGGGGCTGTTTACTGATCCAACTTGATTGAAGTTCAATGCTAGAACAAGCGGTTGTATAAGCACCTTGATTGGCAGGATATCGCTGCTGCAGATAGTTTTTAGTCACATAGCTAATACTGTGTGCGCTTTTAACCATCCGTTGCAACGCTGTGCGACTTACCCAACCGAGTATTTTGTCTGTTACACCATTGACAATACCTGACTCAAATACGTCACTTGGATCGCCAACGACTTCAAGCCCGTAATGATGTGCTCTTCCCAATCGGATAAGTGAAGAGAGCATGGCAGTCTGAGAAGGCACGCGGTAAATAATGGCCTTATTGGGTTTAATGGTTTGTCTCAATATTTTTGCAGTTGCCCAAAGATTCTTAAGCAAACCGCCAATGCCGACATAATACGGTAAACAACAAAAACTGACATTGTCACCACTCGACAACTTCCAATCTTCTTCTGCATGTTCAACGTTCTGTACACGAGCAACCACTTTCAACTGCTCAAAGGTCGTTAAGTAACGCTGCCAAAAGCCATATTGAAACGCACTTGTCGTCCATACTTGACCATCAGGCGTTTTAAAAAAGCGAAATTCACAAGTGACAATAAGTTCCAAAAACTCAACCTCTAAAACGTGTGATAGCAACATACATAACAATATGCGCCAGCACGATGCCTACTAAAATTTGCACGGGTACCGGAGCAAAGCTATTACGTATCATAATAAACAAAGGGACAAGACTAGCGCCGACAATAATATCGTATCGCAGCCGCGATGCCTGACTATCAAAATGAGCCATCACTATGCCAAGAAAAAGAAAGACGAACAGCACACCTCTTTCACCGAAATTAAGATACGCTTCCGCCACTGGAGAGAAGCCAATCGGCCCAGCTCTCTCTGACACCACAACATTCAATAACCGCCTATCTTCAACACCAGGTTTTCGATGTAACCCGGGCACAAAGTGAGCAAGCTGCCTTTCTATGGGCGCCCAGTAGCTTCCTCCCATAAGTAACTTATCGCCATTCTTCCGCCACTTAATAACTTCTTGCACGGGCCGTAAACTGGCCCCCATTTCTGCGACGGCATTTAATGGGTTAATAGAGTCGATAGCTGAATAGTCACCAGAAATCCGGGCGTTCTTTACAATCCCGGTTAATATCAAAAAACAAACTGTGATAATCAGCAAAGTAAATCCATTCACTGGAGCACCTCTTCGGCCTAAAATACAGCCTGCAACCGTCCCAGGAAACATGACTTCACCACGCAGTCCTAGCTTAAAAGCAAAGCCTGCCCAAAGCGCGAAGACAATAAAATAGAAATAACCAAATCCTTTTCGATAAGAGACACTAATAAACACTAAACTCAAGCCTATAAATAAATAGGTATAAGCGAAGATAGTGCCGAGAAGAGGAATAGCATCCAGTGTTGCCAAATAGGCACCATAGGAGCTAATCGCGCCTGTACCAAACCCAACACCGAAAAAGAGTGTAACCATAAAAAGCAGCAAAAAGCCGCCGAGGTTAAAAATACGTTTTTTAAAAACCTCACTCACTTCAGAATCTTCAACAACGGGCGCTACCTTAGAAAACAACAAAGCACCCAAACCAAACCCTATCATGGCAAGGTTAAATAAATGGATAGCATTGTCCGTTTCTACCGAGTTGTACCAACGGCTAATCTGATAGAGAGTATCTTCGTCAGTTATGCCATCAACCGAGCTCGCCAACATGAGCCCACCATGAAATACACTGAACGACATAAAAAAGATGAAGCAAATTGACCAAATCCCTTTCGGCAAGGTAAAAGCCATAATAGTCGCAATAATCAGCAAGTTAGCCGTCGTAAAGACTTCTAATTGCCCACGAGGTGCTTCAAAGACATTGAAATAAATGGAAAAGACTATGGTGCAATTGATTAAAATAATCCAAATGCCTAAGACTTTATAAAACAATGGCTTATTGGGTATAGAAACCATGCAACTTATCGACGTTCGCGTTGAGTAAAAAGTCACTTTGATTAAACGCGTCAATGGCAACGTCATAATCAGGCTTATTATCAACCATATATTTTAGCTTATCGGCCCAGAAATCATCAGACTCACTGAGTTCAACAGGCTCCACTATGGGTAGCTGTTTAGCAACCTCTTTAACACTAGGGATAGCTGATGCAAGAACAGGTGTCCCAACACTAGCTGACTCAATTAATGCCCCTGGTAACCCCTCCCAAAGTGACGGAAATAACATAGCAGATGCATGTCTGACATAAGGTAAGACATCTGGCTGCTCACCCAAGAATACGATTTTATCTAATATCTGATGCTTCGTCGCATAAGCCATCATATTGTCTTTAACGGTCTGCGACTCTTTACCAATAAACACCATCCATGCATTTGGATTCAAAGTGGCATACTGGTGAAAAATGCTTAATTGGCGCATATGGTTTTTAGGTACATCCATTCGTCCGACATTAACGATAACGTTTCCACCACCAAAGCCTTTAATAAAGGGACGCCAAAAGTCATTCTCATAAGGGATATCAGGAACATTAAAGCCGTTGTATACCACAAAGAAACGTTTGTCTTTTTGCCACCGACCTTCCCAGTACCCATTGAGAGAACCAATACTCACACCAATAATCTGGTGTGCGTTCATCAATAACAGTCTTTTTAAGATAACATCTCGCATTCGACGAAACAGGCTAGCATTTGCGACATCTGCAGTACTACGAAAATGAGATAGCCGAGTTTTGACGCCCGCTAATCTAGCAAGAAGCAGAATAACGCCCGAGACGAGTGATACATGAGAATGCACAACATCATACTTTTCTTCTTTGATAAGGCGCATAAAACGGGGCGCAAACCCTAATCCCAACTTGCAATAATGTACTTCGCCACCTTTGTCACGAATTGTGCTATCAAGCACACCTTCTTGGCCAGTGAGCACACAAAAGTCGAAATCAACCCCCTTCTCTTTTAATGCAGACATCACCGAGAGTGTACGCATTTCTGCTCCCCCTCGATTCATAATCCCGAATACATGTAATACTTTGACTCTACTCAACTGGCGACTTCCATAAGCTGCTGTTTTCTAATGCGATAAAAACGGAAAAGATAAAGTAATAATTCGATACAGGTTGCCATAAACATAGCAATAGCGGCACCTAGCGTGCCAAGTTCTGGTACAAGTATAAAGCACGAAACAAAAATAATGGATGTACCAACAAAGGCAATCTGCGTTTGCAACTTAAACTGCTTAAGCGCATTCATTGATGTTCCAAGGAAAATATAACTGTACCTCACCATCGCAGCAGCCATTATCCAATTCAATTCAGGGGCTAATAGCGCGAACTCTGGATTATAAACCACTTTAAGTATCCACTCACCGAACAAGCTGGTTACCAAAAACCCAACAAACCCAATCCCCATGCCGACAAAACACATCTTTATCGCCAAACGAAAATAAGCATGATGCTGATTATCAACCAGCAGTCGACTGAACATAGGAGACGCTACTTGAGACACGCTGGTGATAAGGATGCTGCCCGCCACCAGTACGTAGCTCACCGCTGCAAACTGCCCAGCACCTTCCAGTCCAACATGCGCCTTTAAAAAGTAATTGGGAATAAACACAAAAAGAGACGAAAACATCAGGGCAAAACTCACCGTTATGTACTTCTTATATATCGATATTGACTGAATGTAATAACGCCACTGTCCCACCATTAACGATAGAGGGAAGTCTTGTTCCTCTTGTTTCTTCACCAAACGAGACACCAGCAATAGATCTTTCAGCGCAAACGCTGCGACCGTTAACACCCAGGCCAAGAGTGTGATTTGAATGGAGTGAAACATTACCGACGAAATAATAAGCGCTAATGTTGAGGCAACTGATCGCGATGTTTGTGATTTTGAGACTTGCTTAAAGGATTGAATACGCTGCAAGTAGCTGTAACAAAGCTCGCACCAAGCATCAAACCAGCGATAAGCAACCACAGCAAAAAAGACCGCTCCCGCAACATCACTTAGAAAGACTACCCAGAGAACCGGCGTTAGCACTAAGGCAACAGTGTTGGCTAAGAATCGTGCATTAAAATACTGCACGACTTGATACTCATTTTCGAGATCAACGACAAGCAAGGTACGAAGTTTAAAGCTGGAAAATAAGAACAAGGGTGATAAAACGGACAAAGAAATAACCACTTCGCCCAAGCTCTTAGCAGGGAAATACTTGGTTAAGATAACGAGTAATAGCCAATTACTGAGTGCCAACGATAAATTAGCGACCAATGTAAAAGCTGAGTTCTTTGCTAAAGACAAACTTCAAACACAGTTATTATTATATTATCTATCTACCTTATATCAGTCACAATAAATGTCTATAAGCATTTAGATGTAAAAGCAGTGTCGAAAAAAGCAGTTGCTTCACTTAAAAATCCTTTAAAATGAGCAAAATGCAGACTGTCGCCTAACTGTCATATGACGTTAGTTCGCCTGTTCCCCCTTTGTCGCAGCATGTTCTGAGCGATCCTGTAACAATCGCTTCGACTTAACAATTAGTTACTTTGATATTGGCGACAATCTATCGGTTCATTAGAAAGTAGCAAAGCGCTCGCCGCGGCTTTTACTGTAAAACGGGATATATTGATTGAAGAACGTACAAGCCCAGATGATGATAGAGAAAACCGCTACGGGATAATGGTAAAAAAGGCGATGAGCTTCGCTTTTGGTATGGCGAGCAGCGCTATCATTATCTTCTGTGTACTATACATCAAAGCATCTATTTGACTCATACAGTTCAACCTTAACCAGTAGTCAAGCGTACACTTGGCTACTCTGCTCAAACTTACATTTTACGCTTGCCTTTAATTTAGGTATTTAATCTTTCGTCAAAGCAGTTGATAATAGTTTATTGACGAGAACATGGACTGTAGGACGCTCTCCTTTCGAGTATTCAACGGCTTTTAATCAAGTAAGACCCCTTCAATGCAATCAAGTAAGCAATTGTTGTTAAGAAAACGACTCTGGCGCTGGCATTTCTTCGCTGGCGTGATGGTTATTCCTTTCGCTATCATCCTCGCGGTTACTGGTTCTATTTACCTCTTTAAACCACAAATAGAGCATTATGTAGAAGACCATATCAATCAAAATTCCGTTCACTACAAACGATCAACAGCTAACGCTATGCCCGCTGGCGAATTGATAGATAACTTGCTCAACGCTAGGCCAAATGCAACCTTTAGCAATTACACACTTGCTAAAGTAAACGATCCAAGTGTTGAGATACAAGTGAGAGAAAATGGTATCACTAAAGTTTACTGGGTCGATCAATACGACAGCACAATCTTGAAAGAAGAAGTCAGCAGTGATCGGTTTCTAGAGCTCATCAGAAGCATACATGGTGAGCTTTTATCGGGCAGTAAGGGTAGTTATGTCGTTGAACTCATGGCAAGTTGGATGATTGTTTTAGTCATCACTGGGCTTTATTTGTGGTGGCCTACACGACAAAAGGGTGAATCGAGGCTGGTTACTTTTAAAGCCTTCTTTTTACCCACACTGTCCGGCCTAAGCACACGAGAAAAGTACAAAAGGTTGCATGGTGCCTTTGGTTTATGGATCAGCGTGATGGTATTAGTGCTTCTTTTAACGGGACTACCTTGGACACAAGTGTGGGGTGATGGCTTTGATCGTGTTCAATCGACTATGGGGTGGACAAGCAGCGCTTCAGCCAAAGCACGCGCTTTGAAGTCACAACGACCTGTTAACGACGGTACATCATTATGGGAAAGGAGCAGCACGACTGATACGCAACAGGCCGTCACGCTTAAGTCATCTACTAATGCAGGGCAAATCCAGGATATCGGCGTGACAGCTATAGTCACTAAGGCAACAGCGTTGTCTTTAGAGGCTCCTGTCGTTGTCTATGCGCCTCGGGGAGAGAATGGTGTTTGGACAGTACGCTCACGCACTGACAATAGATCTGCTCGCACAACGGTACACTATGACAGATGGAGCGGTGAAGAGTTAATGCGCGTTAATTTCAATGACGCTCATCCTGTCTCGCAAATCGTCTCTTATGGCATAGCGCTGCATGAAGGTGCTTTATTCGGGGTGTTTAACCAGATACTGGGACTCGTCACAGCTTTAGGTATTATCACCTTGAGTATCACTGGCTTTATCATGTGGTGGGCCAGACGCCCCAAAGGTACTGTGGCTGCCCCGAAAAAACCTAAACACCACACATTGCCTATGACTGTTGTTGGCATTACGCTTGTTTTAGCTGTTTTCTTGCCAATGGTTGCAATGAGTTTGGTTGTTGCCTTGCTCTTTGATTTTGTTTATCAAAACATCGCAAACTCTCGACAACAAAAATCAACTTAGCATTCTTAATTCAGTTCAAGACCGTTACTCTTTTTGATAAACATGTACGCATTCCTCGACAGTGAATGCGTACCCTAACTCATTGTCTGTCTTCTCAACCAAAAGCACAGAGTTTTCATCAATAACTAAGCTATGCTGGCTAGGTTTCTTTTTACACATAGAGTTAGGATAGGTTTCAAAATAATAGATAAAAGCAGCAATTAACCGATCTAAATCACGATTTTTTTCTGATTGCTCCACATCAGCTAATTCTGACCGTTCATTAGAACTTTCCTCATTAGTTTCTTGTTCGGCTCCATTATCACTAGTTACTTCTGGGTTTTGCACGACTGCCGATTCAGCTCCAGAATCTATGTTTGATTGACTGTCTTGCCCTAAACTTGCTGCACTCCCAATATCAGCTACAGAAAAGTTAAAAGGTACGTTAATTGCGCTCAAACTCTCAAAGTAAGGCAATGCTGAAATGAGCCTATCTAAGTCTCGTTGTTTTTCAACTTCACTCATTAATGTATCGGGGTTACTGATACCGTCTTCGCTTAACGCAGAGTTTTGTCTATTCTCCCTATTACGCTGCTCAGCTTTCGCTTGTTCGATAATATCTTGCACCGTATCACTCGACTCACCAAACAGTTGTATCACAGGCCGGTTACTCACATTAGCGCTCGGTTGATTTGCCGTGTCTGACATATCGAACAAGCCAGGAGGTAATTCCATAAAATTAATTTGCTCGGTATACGGGCGAGCAAATTGCGTTAAGGCAGTAATGACGATGGGTGTTAAAATAAGACGAAGAAGGATCGTCAATACAGCAAACCCTTCATGCTCCCAATGCATCCTAATTTT